>NZ_JAYWVC010000260.1:0-9696 GCF_036281785.1 Streptomyces chiangmaiensis
TGCGGGAGCCCGGGGGGCGATTCCCCCGGGCGACCCGACCAGCCACCTTACGCTGCTCGAGGCGGACGACCTTCCGCAGATGAGAGATCAAGGGAGCCAGTACTGCCACCAAGCGGCAGACGTGCAGATCGCGTACTGACACGAAGTCGAGAGATCGCATGTCCGCCGAGGCCGAAGGGGCCTCCGCCTGAGCCACCGACACCGGTGGCCTGGGTCACGAGCAAGGTGCGCGGCCCAGGGCGCTGATCTGCCTGCAGGAGCCCGCGGATCCAGCGGCCCCCTGCAAGGCCAGGATCCGGCTATGCCGGATCTGTGGTCGTCATCGACGCCGACACCCGGCTCGTCGTCGCCGTCGGCCGGCCGCTGCCCGGCGGCCGCAACGACTGCAGGGCGTGGGAGCTGTCCGGAGCCAAGGACGCCGTCGGCCGCAGGACCGTGATCGCCGACAGCGGCGATCCCCGCTTCCGACGAGGACGGGGACCGGGTTCAGGGGCTCTTCGTAGCCAGCAGCGAGGTGGCTCAGCAGGTCGAGTGGCAGGTGCGGGGTGGATCTGTGATCACCCAGCCGACGGATCAGCGACTTGGCTACCTGGCCGAATAGCACGGGGCTGCACGCTGCTGAGGGCAAGCGGCACGGTGCCTCGCGGCTCGTGCGGTTTGCTTGGGCCTCTGCCCTGTGCAGGCCCTAGCTAGTGCGGCGACCGGAAAGGTTCGGCTGCGGCTCATTGAGCCGCCCTGCGTCCGTCGTCAGTGCCGTATACGCCCACCTGGAACGAGCCTGGTGCTCGACCGCCCGGTAAGCGTCATCATGGGGCATTGCACGGTGGCCGGGCAGGAGGGGCGAATGGATCGGCAAGTCGTCCATGATGAGCTGCGGCAGGCGAGCGTGGCGTTCCACCAGCTGTTGGACACCGCTACGGCCGAGGACCTGCGTCGCCCGAGCCAGGGGACTCGGTGGAACAACGAGCAGCTTCTGTATCACATGCTTTTCGGCTACATGGTCGTGCGCGCGCTACTTCCTTTGGTACGCCTGTGCGGCCGTCTCCCGCCGGGCGTGAGTGGTGCCTGGTCCCGTCTGCTCGACGCATCTACCCGGCCGTTCGATGTGATCAACTTTCTGGGGGCGGTGGGCGGTGCACGGGTCTTGAACCACCGCCGTATGGGTGGGCAGTTTGATCGCACTGTCGCGGCCCTGCGCCGCAGCTTGGACGCCGAGCCAGAGGCCGAATTGGCGCGCATGATGCGGTTTCCGACCCGCTGGGATCCGTTCTTCAAGGACGTGATGACCCTGGCTGACGTCTACCGTTACCCCACGCAGCACTTCGACTTCCATCGTGCCCAGCTCACCCTGGCCCCGCCTGACTGAGCAGGGACGTCGGCCGGTGATCCGGGCGCGACCAGGCCAACGATCCCCTGCACCCGCCACCGTGGGCCGGGACTCGCGGATGGCGCCCCGTGCATCTCGGAGCCCTGAGCGCCGCCCCCGCCGGAGGCATCCTCTTGTCCACGGGCCGTCGGTATCGCAGCGGTGCTCCCCAGCATGCGGGAGCGCCGGTCCGGGCACATCGTCAACGTCGCCTCCACCGCCGCCCACCGCGTGGACCCGACCGGCGTGGTGTACTGCGCGACGAAGTTCGCCGTCCGCGCCGTCTCCGACGGCCTGCGCCAGGAGACCACCGACCTCCGCGTCACCGTCGTCTGCCCCGGCCTCACCCACACCGAGCTCACCCACTCCGGAGGCGAGGACCAGGTGCAAAGAGCGGTGCGCGCAGCGCTCGACGCGGTCGGTATCGACCCCTCCGCCATCGCCGAAGGCATCGGCTACGCCATCGCCCAGCCGGCCAACGTCAACGTCAACGAGATCATCGTCCAGGGCACCGCACAGGTCTGACGTCATGCCCGGCGTGAACGTTGCCGGCTGACCTGTTCCGCCCGTTTCGGGCGCGACGTCCCTTTCGTGCAGGTCCGACGTGCCACCGATCGTCGTCGGCCTGCCACGCCCTCGTCCGCAGCAGCCCGTGCTGCCGCAGATAGCACCGGTACCGGATCGCAACGCGAATTCAGCGTGCTTCCGACCCGCTGTTCCCTCACCAGAATCCCCGTACGCTGCAATGAGGAAGAACTCAGAGATGACCCAGCAATTTGCGGGCAAGTCGGCGCTCGTCGCCGGAGGCGGCAGCGGCATCGGGCGGGCGTCCGCCCTGGCCCTGGCCGACGAAGGGGCATTGGTGACAGTCGCGGGCCGCACCGCGGAGAGCCTGAAGGAGACCGTTCGCCTCGTCGAGGCCGCCGGCGGCTCGGCCCGCCACGTGATGGCGGACATGACCGACGAGTCCCAGGTGGAAAAGGCCGTCCTGGCGGCGGCCGCGGAAATCGATCGCCTCGACATCGCCCTGAACAACGCGGGCTACGACGGCGAGGACTGGCGGAAGGCGCTCGATGCCTCGCACCCTCTGGGACGCATCGCCCGCCCCGAGGAGATCGCCGACGCCGTTGTGTGGCTCGCCTCCGACAAGTCCAGCTTCGTCACCGGCATCGCACTGCCCGTCGACGGTGGTTACACCGCCCCCTACGCGCCCGCTGGGCCACCCCAACCGGGCTGCGCCGGCAACAGAAATGCAAGTCGGCAGCTGGGAGTCCAAGCACCGGTGCACCTTCGTCAACGACCAGAGTGCTTCGGTGCCTTGTTGAAGCGGCTCGGTTGCGGCGGAGCTGCGGTCGGCCATCAGCCAGGTCACGTGTTCAGCGAGCGAGAGGCGGTGGAGACTTCACCATATGCGCGGGCGCGGGAGCTCCAGCTGGTGAGCGACTGCGGCAGGCCCACGCGAGGGAACGACAGGTCGCCGTGACCCTCCAGGAGGCCACGCTGCAGGTGACGCACCTGCTTTCGACTTCTGTTCCTCCTGGTCAGAACACCGTTCGGCCTTGTCCGCGTTCCTTCGCCACACCAGATGGTGGCTGACCTGGCAACTCCCTGACCTGGGCCGGAGCGCGATCTGAGCCGTTGTGCCCCGTGAGTCCCCGCTGCACCCCGTTGGACCGGGCACGCAACGGGCACGGTCAGGCTGCGGCTCATCGTCCGCGACGTCGGCATGCCCACCATGGTTCGGGTGATTGATGGCCTTGTCGTCACCGACGCCGGCCCTGACCAGCTGCCTGTCTGCGCGAGGTCCGGGGCGTTGCATGCGGCGGCGGGTGCGCTACGGCGTTCCGGTCAGGCGCAGGCGGGTGCGGGGTGGGGCTGATGGGGGCAGTGCGGCGATGATCTCGGCGAGCGAGGTCGTGGCGAGGTTGTTCCGCCAGGCTTCGTGGGCTTCGGCCATCTTCTCGGCGAGGATGCAGGGGTTCTGGCACTCCTCGGCGGGCAGTGCTCCCCGTCCCTGCTGGCGGATCTCGCGGCACTCGTACGGCGAGGCCGCACCGTCGACTGCCTCGACGATCTGCAGGAGCGTGATCTCGGAAGCAGGCCGGGCCAGTCGGAACCCGCCGCGCGGGCCTGTCGTTGCGGTCAGCACGCCGGCCTTGACCAGCGCCTGCAGCTGCTTGGCGAGATAGGCCGCCGGCAGGTCGAAGTACTGGGCGAGCTGTGCCGCCGACGCGGTGGCCCCTGCCTCGAGCTGCGCCAGCGACGTGGCGCAGTGCAACAGCCATTCCGTACTCACAGGCAGCTTCATGAGCCCGATCCTATCCCAGACATTGAGGATCTTTTTAGTCCGAGATACCGTGGGCGGCAGCATGAGAGACAGAGGAGAGATCACCATGCGGACCATGCGAATCGCCGTCGCCGGAGCGACCGGCAACATCGGGGCCCTCACGGTCGCCGCCCTGGAACAGGCCGGACACCACGTCGTGCGCATCAGCCGCTCACTCGGCGTGGACCTGACCACCGGCGACGGCCTCGACGCCGCTCTGACCGGCGTCGAGGCCGTCATCGACGCCACGAGCTACACGGCAGCCGACCGGGACGACGCGGTGGCGTACTTCGGCACCACCACCCGGAACCTGCTCGCCGCCGAGGAGCGGGCCGGTGTCCGTCACCATGTGCTGCTCTCGATCGCCGGCGTCCATCGCATTGAAGGCAACGCGCACTACGCCGGCAAGCGCGAGCAGGAGCGCCTCGTGACCGAGGGCCCGGTGCCGTGGACGATCGTTCCTGCCACGGAGTTCCACGACTTCGCCGCGACGTTGACGAACTGGACCGAGCAGGACGGCGTCGCTGCGATCGCACCGCTGCTCGTCCAGCCGATTGCTCCCGCGGACGTGGCCGACATCCTCACCGAGATCGCCACAGGCGCACCGCAGGGGCGTTACCGCGATGTCGCCGGCCCGGAGCCGCAGGACCTGGTGGACATGGCCCGGCGCACCAACGAGGCGCGCGGACACGCGGTCAAGCTCGTGCCGACGTGGTCATCGCTACTCGGCCCGGAGTGGGCCGGTGACGTACGCCTGCCCGGCGAGGGCGCCCGCATCGCGCCAACCACCTTCGACGAGTGGCTCGCAAAGCAGCACTAGCGTCACCCCGGCATCGCGTTGTCCACGCAGTCTCCGATGGAGCCGATGGAGGGCAGCAGGCCGGAGGCCCTCACGCGCTGGGTGAATGCCCAGGACCCGAACTGCACGCCGTGATCGGAGTGGATGATGGTGCCGCCCGGCCGGGGGAGCGGTTCCCGATGGCCATGGCCATGGCCAGGGCATTGGTGGTCAGTGCGGCGGTGGGCGAGGCGTCGATCGACCAGCCGACCACGCGTCGTGAGAACGTGTCCGGCACGACCGCGCAGTACACCTTGCCTTCCAGCGTGGGGTGCACGGTGATGTCGGTGACCCATAACTGGTCCCGGGCGTGACGGGCAGCAGACGTGCTGGCGGGTGATGGGGCGTCCTGGCAGGTGGAGGTGAACCACCGAGGTCAGCGAGGTGCGGCTGTCCGAGCTCGACAACGGCACGATGGACCAGACCCGCATCGCCAAGGAGATCGCTTCCGCAGGGCGCATCACTCGGCCGGCGCACGCCGGACGGTTGTCCGTGGCCATCCGGCCCGATGCAGTGCGTGACACGTTGCCACAGGCTGGAAGGAGCAGGACACGTGACTCGGCAGGAAGGCGCGTCATGACACAGCCGGTGGTGGTGGGAGTGGACGGCTCACGGTCCAGCCTGGAGGCGGTGGAGGCCGCAGCGCAGGAAGCCGCGCTGCGTGGGACCGGGCTGCGGCTGGTGCACGCCTTCGGATGGCCGTCGATCCACGTACCGCCTGGCGGGCCGCCGTGGAATCCGGCCGTGGCTGGGGTGCGTGAGCTAGTGGACGGCACGCTGATCAAGGCCGAACAGCGGGCACGCGCAGTCGCGCCGCAACTGGACATCGCGCGCGAGGTCACCGTTGGTGAGCCGCTGATGGTGCTGGAGATCGAGTCGCGCACGGCCTCGCTCGTCGTGGTCGGCAGCCGCGGGCTGGGCGCGTTCGGGAGCCTGCTGCTCGGTTCCACCGCCGTACATCTGGCTGCCCACGCCCGCTGCCCGGTTCTGGTGGTCCGCGGCAAGCCGGACCCGGCCGGTCCCGTATTGCTGGCGGTCGACGGCTCGCCAGCGGGCGAAGGAGCCGTCGAGTTCGCCTTCGCCGAGGCGTCGCTGCGGGGCGCAGGCCTGCTGGCTGTGCACGTGTGGAACACCTGGAGCGAACGAGCGTATGAGGGGCCGGGTGACCCTCTGAACATGGTGGTCGACATCGAGCGGCTACGTGAGGAGGAACAGCGACTGCTGGACGAGGCGCTGCTGTTGTGGGAGAAGCGTTATCTGCACGTCGCTGTCGAGCGGCGACTGCTTCGTTCCCGGATCCGTCCGGCCCTGATCGAGGCACGGGTACATCCGATTGAGGAGTGTTCGAGCCTGGTCACGCGCAAAGTCCCCGGGGAAGCGGAGACGGCTGAGCCCATGGTCGTCGGGGTCGACGCTCTGGGCGTAGTCTGCGCGCCCTGGGATGGGCTGTTTCGCGGCTTCCACGGTCTTGCCCTTGGCTCGGTCAGTGACCCTCTCCTCCGATTGGCGGGCAGCCGTAGGTGTCCAGCCTCTACGCAGTGATCACGTGGCTTTCCGCTCATGCGTATGCTCGTTGCACCGTCGTCTTTCGGCCCTCCCGGCAGGGCCGTTCGGCTCCTGCGCTCGGGGCCGGGCCCGAGGTGTGATGGACCGGGTCCGGGCCGAGGATGGACAGCAGAGGTGTGCCCATGAACCACTTCGCCGCCACGGGGCCGGTTCGCCGCTTGACAGTCGCGGTTTTCGCGCGGCTGGAGCTGGCCCTCCTCGCCGTCACGGCGGCGGCCCTGACGGCCGGCGGTGTGGCCTGGGTCGTTGGTGCCAACAGCCTCGCGAACCTGTTCTGGGGCCTGGGTACTGTGTTTGCCATCGTCCCGGCGGTGGGGTGGGTACTGGCGGCGTTGCGGCGTGGTCATGCGGGCGTGGATCTGATCGCTGTTCTGGCCCTTGGCGGCACCCTGGCCGTGCGCGAGTACCTGGCGGGCGCGCTGATCGCCTTGATGCTCGCCACGGGCCGCACTCTCGAAGCCGCCGCTCAGCGGCGGGCCTCCCATGACCTGCGGGCCCTTTTGGAACACGCGCCGCGCACGGCCCGGCGCCTCACCGACGCCGGGGTGTGCACGGTGCCGTTGGCCGAGGTGGCTGTGGGTGACCTGCTCGTGGTGGGCCCTGGAGAGGTGGTGCCTGTCGACGGCCGCGTGGAGAGCGCCGTCGCCGTCCTCGACGAGTCGGTGCTCACCGGGGAGCCCCTGCATGTCGAGCGGGCGCAGGACGAAGCGGTGCGCAGCGGTGTGGTCAACGCCGGCGGCGCCTTCGACCTGCGGGCCACGGCCACCGAGCAGGACAGCACGTATGCCGGGATCGTGAGACTGGCCCGGCAGGCCGGCGCGGAGTCCGCCCCCGTGGTCCGCCTGGCGGACCGGTATGCGGCCTGGTTCCTCTCCCTGTCCCTCGTGGTGGCCGGGCTGGCCTGGCTCCTGAGCGGTTCCGCGGTACGGGCGGTCGCGGTTCTGGTGGTCGCCACGCCGTGCCCGCTGCTGCTGGCCGCGCCGGTCGCGATCGTCTCCGGGCTGTCCCGTGCCTCGCGCCTCGGTGTGGTGATCCGCGACGGCGGCGCGCTGGAGAACCTCGGCCGGGCCCGTACCCTGCTGTTGGACAAGACCGGCACCCTCACCGGTGGCTGTCCGGGCGTCCTTGACGTTGCTGCCGCACCGGGGTGGAAGCCCGCGCAGGTGCTGCGCCTGGCGGCCGCGCTCGACCAGTACTCGCCGCACGTGCTGGCCCACGCCATTGTCGACGCCGCCCGGGAACGCGGGCTGGAGCTGTCGGTGCCGTCGGACGTCACCGAGGAGCCCGGCCGGGGCGCCTCAGGAATCGTGGACGGGCACAGGGTGTCCATCGGTCGCGTCGACACCGCGGATGCTGTGCCGTCCTGGGCCCGGGCGGCGGACAACCGCGCGCTGCTCGACGGTGCGGCCGTCGCCTGGCTGACTGTCGACGAGCACCTGACGGGCGCCATCCTTCTGCGCGATCCGATCCGCACCGACGCTCCCAGGACCCTGCGCCACCTGCGCACGGCGGGCATCGAGCGGATCATGATGCTCACGGGAGACCGCGCGGAACCCGCCCACGAAGTGGCCGCCGTCCTCGGTCTCGACGGCGTACGGGCCGAGCTCAGCGCCGCGGACAAGGTCGCTGCGGTCCGCGCCGGACGCGACCAGGCCGTCACCGTCATGGTCGGCGACGGTGTCAACGACGCCCCTGCCCTCGCTGCCGCGGACGTCGGGGTTGCTATGGGGGCCCGCGGCTCCACCGCCTCCTCCGAAGCCGCCGACATCGTCTTGACCACCGACCGCGTGGACCGCCTCGCCGATGCCGTCGGCATCGCCGCACGAGCCCGACACATCGCCGTACAGAGCGCGTTGGGCGGCATGCTGATGTCGCTGGCCGCCATGGCCGCGGCCGCCGTCGGCCTGCTCCCGCCCGCCGCCGGTGCCCTGCTCCAGGAGGGCATCGACGTCGCGGTCATCCTTAACGCCCTGCGCGCTCTGCGCGTCGACCAGGCGACGGGACCGGCCCTCACTCCCACCGCTGAAGCGCTCATCCACCGCTTCGCGGCCGAACATGATGATCTGCAGGACGTCCTCGAAGCGGTACGCGCCGCCGCCGACCGGCTGTCCGACACCCCGGGCCGCGAGGCCCTGACGGCCGTCGAGGAGACGCACCGGCTGCTGACCGAACGGCTCCTGCCGCATGAGTACGCCGAGGAGCACCAGCTCTACCCCGCGCTCGCTCCCGCACTCGGCGGCCCCGAGGCCACCGCCACCATGAGCCGTGCCCACACGGAGATCGAGCGTCTCTCCCGCCGCGTCGCCACTCATCTGCAACTGGCCCACGCCCGTGGCGGCCTGGACGCCGATCAACTCGATGATCTGCGCTCGTGCCTCTACGGACTGCACACCGTCCTGCGACTGCATTTCTCCCAGGAAGAGGAGAACTACTTCTCCCTGGCCCCGTGACGCGAACATGTCGGCGGGAACCGACCATTCAGCCGGGCTCATCGCGCTTGCCTTTCACCCCGGTCGGCAAAACCCACAGCCGATCCGAAGCTTCCCAGATGCCTCCACCCGTCCAGGGGTCTGGGCAGGTGCGACTGCGATGTCGCACTCCGGGCACTGCTCCATACGCGCGCATGCCCTCTGCACGCGGACCACGTCTGCCAGACAATGCCCGAAACAACGCATATTGGCTCGGATATGTCGTGCTTGCTCGTCAGAGGAGATCCCGTGAATGTTGGGCTGATCAACGGCCTTCCCGGCCATCCCCTCTTCGCTCATGGCGCCGTGGTGCTGGTCTCGCTGACAGCGTTGGCGCTCGTCGTCTGTGCGCTGTGGCCTTCCGCAGCGCGCCGGCTCAGGTGGGTGTTGCGGATACTGGGGCTGATCACTCTTGCTTTGGTGGTGCTGACCACCGAATCCGGTGAGTGGCTGGAGGAACGAGTGCAGGAGAGCGCGCTACTGGAAAAGCACGCCGAGATGGGCACCGGTCTCACTCCGTGGGCGATCGCCGTGTTCGTGCTGACGGTCGCCGTCTGGCTGCTCGGCCGCGCCGGCTCCCGCCGGGAGCCTGAGCGCAGCGGCGCGGCCGACAGCCCCACCGAGGGCTGGGCGTCCGCTGTGGCTCGGCTGGCCTCTTCCCTTGCGGTGCGCGTCGCGGCGCTGGTGATCGCCCTGATCGTGGCCGTCGGCGCTGCCATTGACACGTACCGGATCGGTGACTCGGGTACGAAGGCGGTCTGGCATGGCCGTTTCTCAACAAGCCAGTCCGGCCGGGCTATGTGAAGCGTCGACCGGCCGGACATTCTTGCCTTGCCTCCGGCCGGTCTCGCGGCTCGGCCAGGGAGTCAGTGCAGCTGGTTGAGTGCCTGCTGGAAGGCAGTCGCGTGCTTGGCCTCGTCGGCGGCGGTGTCGCGGAAGTAGCCGGCGGCGGCGGTGTCGCCGACGGCGGTGGCCCGCTTGGCGAACCCCGGGTACAGGGTGGTCGCCTCGGTCTGCTCCCCTGTGATGGCCTTGCTCAGGTTCTCGTTCGTCGTGCGGACCAGGCCGGCCAGGACCGCTTCTTCGGCGAAGTGCTCGTGCAGTTCCACTGCGGCGGTGCCCTCGAACAGTT
>NZ_JAYWVC010000261.1:0-9673 GCF_036281785.1 Streptomyces chiangmaiensis
TCTCCCAAGACTGCGGCCAAGGGGCACTTCCCGATCGTCAACGGCTCGACCACGGACTTCGCCCACCCGTACGCGATGACCTACTACGGTGACCCGTGCCACAAGCATGCAGCCGACAAACCGATTCGCATCGCCCACCTGCTCAACAACCCGGCACACGTCCATGACAACCAGCTCTGGGGCGTCCTGAAGAAGTAGAAAGCCCCCAAGCGGGACTGTGTTGGGTCTTCCTGTTGGGAAAGAGAAGAACCGCGAGCAAGCCGATGCGGCCTAGGGCAACCGCCAGTTTTTCCACCGCACTTGTTGGGGCTGCTCTCCTCGCCACCACCAGTTCCGCAACTGCAGTCACGCCTCAAACTCGTGAGCAGATCCACGCTCTGGCTGCACCATGCCCCAGGCGATCAACGACCAGGGCAGATCGCCCGCTTCGACATACGCAGACGCGAACGCCTCGCCGGCACCCTCCACGCGTACGAACATGCCGCGTGATCTCGGACGACAAGGTTTCCGGCAAGGACAGGGCCGGATCGGCCTCTGCCGCTTCGGCACGGCCGTACGGACCGGGTCGAGTTACCTGGGGTGTTCGGTGAGTTGCCGCCACCCTGGTGCGTAATTGCCGTGCAGGACCAGGGAGGCGGCGCCCACGGCGCCGACTGTGTCTCCGATGAGACTGGGTTCGATGCTGACGCGACGGACGACGCGGGCGATTGATGCGCCGTTGACTGCGGCGTCGATCTCCTCGGACAGGATGGATTCGAGTCCCTTGACGGCTTCGCCGCCGATGACAATGCGGCCGACGTCGAGCAGGTTGACGGCGCTGCGGGAGGCTTGGCCGATCCGCCGAGCGGCCTGGCGCACGGCGTCGGTGGCGGCCGGGTCGCCCCGCCGGACGGCTTGCCGGAACTGTGCCCAGTCGCTGTGCAGGGACTTGGGGGTGGCGGTGAGTCCGAGCCGGGCCATCACTTGTTCCCCATGGCGTTCGGACAGGTCGGCGAGGATGGCGGCGGGGGAGCAGTAGGTCTCCAGGCAGCCTGTGCCGCCGCAGCTGCAGGTCCGGCCTCCGTGTTCGACGACGATATGCCCGAATTCGCCCGCATTGCCGGAATCGCCGTGCAGGATGGTGTTGTCCAGGCTGACGCCACCGCCGATGCCGGTGCCGATGTAGATGAACAGGAAGCTGCCGGAGCGTTCCGCGCCCCCGATCCAGCGCTCACCTATGGCGGCCGCGGTGGCGTCCTTGTCCATGGCGACCGGCATGCCCATCGCCTCGCTGAACATTTTTGCGAGCGGAACCTGGCCCCAGCCGGGAAAGTTGGGTGGATCCACGATAGCGCCGTTGGCGCCGTCGATTGGACCGGGGGTGGCGATGCCTGCCCCGAGGACCCGGTCCGGATCCACCGCGGCGTCCCTGACCAGGCGTTTCACTGTACGTGCGACTTGTTCGACGAGGTCGGCGGGGTCGACGGGCCCGATGAGCCGAATGCGACGGCTGCGCACCACGTCGCCGGCCAGATTCACCAGGGCGACCACGACGAAGTCCGGGTCGAGGTGCACGCCCACGGCGTAGGCGCCGCACGCGCGCATCGACAGGAGGGTCCTGCGCTTCCCGCCGTCGGAGTACGCGTGGCCGGACTCTTCGATCAGCCCCTTGTTGAGGAGTCGGCGGACGACGTTGGAGATGGTCTGGGCCGTCAGCCCCGTGAGCGGGACGAGTTCGACGCGGCTTATCGGCCCGTGTGCGCGGATCGCATCCAGGACGACCGTCTGGTTGTACCCGCCGACCCGCGGCAGGTTCGTCCCCCCTGGAATCACTCGTGGTCTCCTCTGCCTGGGGCGACAGGTGCCGCTGGCCTGTGTGGTGTGGGTTCGCTGGAAAATCCGGCCGGGGTGCCTGCGTGGAAGCGGTGAGCGTTGCAGGCGGAAGGCAGGCCGTCATCACCAGCCGGCCGCGGGTGCACGTTCTGCATCCAGGGCCAACCGGACCGTAGCTCATCGTGGTGGCGGCCGCCAGGGATTCACTCCGGCGCACCGCTCAGACTCGAATACGAATATTCAATTTCATCACAGGTGTTGACTCTATCAATCCATTGGATTTAGCTAGCGCCACCGCCCGGACCAACGGTCTCGGCGGCCGGCGTGCGCCCGAGCGGCGCCCGCGCACGCATTTCGTCACTGTCTCCCACCCGCACCCCACCCCACCCCTCGGAGGATTGCAGTGCGTTCTAGGCTCCTCACAGGCGCGGCCATCGCCGCCGCCACCGCCCTGGCCGTTACAGGTTGCAGTACCTCCTCCGGCGGCGACTCCAAGACGATCAAGGTCGTCTACAAGCAGAATCCGAACAACGGCAACAAGGTCCAGGCGAACTACCTGCGCCCGATGGCCAAGGCGTTCGAGAAGGCCAACCCGGGCACCCACGTCGAGCTGGTGCCCGTCACGGCCTCCGACAGCGACTACTTCACCAAGATCGACCTGCTGATGAAGTCCCCGGCCACGGCACCCGACCTGGTCTACGAGGACACCGCGGTCATCAATTCCGACATTGCTGCCGGCCTGCTCAAGCCGCTGGACTCCTACGTCTCCAAGTGGTCCGACTGGGCGCAGTTCGAGGACGTCTCCAAGGGCTCGGTCAAGGGCTTCTCGGACGGCAAGACCTATGGGGTGCCGGACGGCACCGACACCCGTGGGATCTGGTACAACAAGGAGATCTTTGCTAAAGCCGGCATATCGGTCCCGTGGCAGCCCAAGACCTGGGACGACATTCTGGATGCCGCGAAGAAGGTCAAGGCCAAGGTCCCCGACGTCACCCCGCTGAACCTGTACAGCAGCGTCGCCAGCGGCGAGGCCTCCTCCATGCAGGGCATGGAGATGCTCCTGTACGGCACGCCCGCCGCCAAGAACTCCCAGTACGACTGGTCCAAGAAGAAGTGGGTGACGGGCAGCCAGGGCTTCAAGGACGCCCTCGACTTCGTCCACAGCGTCTACGGCGGAGGCCTCGGTCCCTCGCTCCAGCAGGCGCTCGGGGCCAACTTCAGCGACACCGTCGCGACGCAGCTGCTGCCTCAGGGCAAGCTCGCGATGGACATCGACGGCTCATGGATGCCCAACAACTGGCTGCCGTCCGGCGGCGCGCCGTGGAAGGAGTGGAGCTCGGTGATGGGTGTGGCGCCGATGCCGACCCAACACGGCGAGGGCAGTGGCAAGATCAGCATGTCGGGCGGCTTCGCCTGGTCCATCCCCGCCAAGGCCAAGAACCCCGACCTGGCCTTCAAGTTCCTGAAGTCCATCCAGACGGAGTCCGCGGCGGCCGAGTGGGACGTCGTGAACGCCCAGATTCCCGTGCGCAAGGACGTCGCTGCCGACCCGACCTACATCAAGGGCCTGCCGAGCAACAAGTTCTTCACCGATCTGGTCCCCAACACCTTCTACCGGCCCAGCCTGCCCGCGTACAACCAGGTCTCCACCGCCATCCAGAAGGCCATGGAGTCCGTGGCCAGCGGACAGGGCTCGGTCGAGAAGGCCGCCTCCGCGTACGACGACGAGGTCGCGGCCGCCGTCGGTGGCGACAGCACGGTCAAGGGCTCGTGATGAGTGCGGCAACACAGGCCCCCGGCCGTCGTCCCAGGACGTCGGCCGGGCAGGCCCCGGCCTTCCTGCAGAACCTGCTGCGTGGGATACCGGTACTCCCCTCGGTCGTCCTGCTGCTGATCTTCATGGCGGGCCCCATCGCCTACTGCATCTACTACGCGTTCACGGACCTCCAGCTCACGGGCGCGTCGAGCAGCCACTTCGTGGGCCTGGACAACTTCACCCGCGCCTTCGCGGATCCCAACTTCACCAACTCGGTCGTCCTGACCGTGGCGTTCACCGTCGGATCCGCCGTCATCGGGCAGAACACGCTCGGTCTGGCCCTGGCCGTCCTGATGGAGAAGGCCTCCAAGCCGGTCAAGGCGGTGACGAACGCGGTCGTCATCGCCGCCTGGGTCCTGCCCGAGGTGGTCGCCGGCTACCTGATGTACGCGTTCTTCTACGACCAGGGCACCCTCAACAACATCCTCTCGGCTCTGCACCTGCCGGAGCAAACCTGGCTCGTCACCCTGCCGATCATGGCAGTGTGCCTCGCCAACGTCTGGCGGGGGACAGCGTTCTCGATGATGGTGTACACGGCCGCTCTCAACGACGTCCCGCGGGAACTGATCGAGGCCGCCGAGATGGACGGCGCGGGCCCCTGGCAGCGGCTGCGGCTGGTCACCCTGCCGGTCATCCGCCGCTCCATCACGACCAACCTGATGCTGATCACGCTCCAGACCCTCTCGGTCTTCGGGCTGATCTACACCATGACCCGTGGCGGACCGGGCAACAAGAGCGAGACGTTGCCGATCTTCATGTACCGGCAGGCGTTCCAGAACAGCCTCATCGGTTACGGAACGGCCATCGCGCTCGTCCTGCTCGTCGTGGGTGCGCTGTTCTCCGCCGTCTACGTCCGGATTCTCAAGCTGGAGGACTCCTGATGGCCCTGACCGACGCCCCCGGCACCCCCGGCACCGTCTCCGGAGCGGAGCGTACCGGCAGAACCAAGATGCCCGTCACGATCCTGCCCGCCTCCGGCCGCGCACGGCGCTCCCGCCTCGGCCGACTGGGCGCCAACACCGTGCTGCTCGCCATTTCCCTGGTGTACGTTCTGCCGCTGCTGTGGATGGTGCTGGCATCGGTGAACGCCCACGCCACCTTCAAGCTCTCGCTGCCGTCGCCGTTCACGCTGTCCAACTTCGACGCGGTGCTGAACGTGGAGACCACGTTCCGGCCGATGCTCAACAGCCTTGTGCTGTGCGGCGGGGGCACCCTGCTGTGCGTGGTGTGCTCGATCCTGGCCGCTTACCCGCTGTCGCGCTACCGGTCGCGGATGCGGCGGCCGTTCCTCTACACGATCCTGTTCTCCACCGGGTTGCCGATCACGGCGGTCATGATCCCCGTGTACAGCATGTTCGTGCAGGTGAACCTCATCGACTCGATCCCGGCCACCACGCTGTTCCTTGCGGCGTCGGCACTTCCGTTCGGCATCTGGCTGATGAAGAGCTTCATGGACGGGGTGCCGATCGTGCTGGAGGAGGCCGCCCGGATCGACGGCGCCAACACCATGCAGGTGCTGTGGCGCGTGGTCCTGCCGCTGATGTGGCCCGGCGTCACCGTAGTGACGATCTTCACCTTCATCGGGATGTGGGGCAACTTCTTCGTCCCCTTCGCACTGCTGCTGTCCCCCGAGAAGCTCCCGGCGTCGATCAGCGTCTTCACCTTCCTCAGCTCCCACTCCTCGAGCCAGTACGGGCAGTTGTCCGCGTTCTCGATCCTCTACTGCATCCCCGTCGTCATGCTCTACCTGCTGCTCGCCCGCAAGCTCGGCGGCGGGTTCGCACTCGGCGGAGCCCTCAAGGGCTGATGATCTTCACCACGAACGGAGCATGACCTTGCACGACGAGCGCGAAGTCACAGAGCGGCGTGTCGACCGGGTGCTCAACCAGCGCATCCGGCCCGCCGTCCACGCCCGGTCCGTCCCGCTCGAGATCGGAGTGTGGGACGTACCCGGCGAGCCCGTCCCGGTCGACACCGGTCTGGCGGCGACCTACCGGCCCACGCGGGTCGGCGAGTCCTGGGGACCCGCGTGGTCCACCCGCTGGTTCAAGGTCAGTGGCACCGTCCCCGAGGAGTGGGCCGGACGAACCGTCGAGGCGATTCTGGACCTCGGCTTCGACACCATCTCGCCGGGAATGTCCGCCGAAGGGCTCGTCTACCGGCCGGACGGCAGCGCGGTCAAGGCAATCAACCCGCGCAACACGTACGTGCCGATCGCCGCGCCCGCGGCCGGCGGCGAGACGTTCACGTACTTCATCGAGGCCGCCGCCAACCCGCTCATCCTGCCGCCCTGGGGCAACGAGTTCCTCCCCACGCGGGACGGGGACCGGGCGGCCTGGCTCCTCGACGAGAACGCCCCGGCCGGTGAACCCCAGTACGTGCTCAGCCGGATGGACCTCGTCGTCCTCGACGAGGAGGTGTGGGAGCTCGTCCAGGACATCGAGGTCCTGTCCCAGCTGATGCGCGAGCTGCCCCTGGAGTCCCCGCGGCGCTGGCAGATCCTCAAGACACTCGACCGCGCGATGGACGCCGTCGACCTCCAGGACATCAGCGGCAGCGCCACCGCCGCCCGCCAGGTCCTGGCCCCGGCTCTGGCCGCGCCCGCGAACGCCAGTGCGCACCGCGTCTCCGCGATCGGACACGCCCACATCGACACCGCGTGGCTGTGGCCCCTGCGCGAGACCGTCCGCAAGGTCGCCCGCACCGTCTCCAACGTCACGGCGTTGATGGACGACCACCCGGAATTCCGCTTCGTGATGTCCCAGGCCCAGCAACTGGCCTGGCTGAAGGAGTCCCGCCCCGGGGTCTACGCCCGAGCGGTGGAGAAGGCCAAGACGGGGCAGTTCCTGCCCACCGGCAGCCTGTGGGTGGAACCCGACACCAACATCACCGGCGGTGAGTCGCTCGCTCGCCAGTTCGTGCACGGCAAGCGCTTCTACCTCGACGAGTTCGGCGTCGAGACCGAGGAGATGTGGCTGCCCGACACCTTCGGCTACAACGCGGCTCTGCCGCAGCTGATGAAGCTCGCGGGGGTTCGCTGGTTCCTCACCCAGAAGATCTCCTGGAACACCACCAACAAGTTCCCGCACCACACCTTCTGGTGGGAGGGCATCGACGGCACGCGCATCTTCAGCCACTTCCCGTCCGTCGACACGTACAACAGCGAACTGTCCGGTGCGGAAATCGCCCACACCGTCCGCAACTTCCAGGACAAGGGCGCCGCGAATCGCTCCATGATCCCCTTCGGTTACGGGGACGGCGGTGGCGGCCCCACCCGGGAGATGCTGGCGCGTGCCGCCCGGCTCACCGACCTGGAGGGCTCCGCCCGGATCGCCATCGAGAAGCCGGCCGACTTCTTCGCCCAGGCCCATGCCGAATATCCCGACGCGCCGGTCTGGGCCGGCGAGCTCTACCTGGAATTCCACCGGGGCACCCTGACGAGCCAGCTCGGCACCAAGCAGGGCAACCGGCGCAGTGAACATCTGCTGCGCGAGGCGGAGTTGTGGGCCGCCACCGCCGCGATACGCAGCGGGGCACCGTACCCGTACGAGGTCCTGGACCGGCTGTGGAAGATCGTGCTGACGCACCAGTTCCACGACATCCTGCCCGGCTCCTCCATCGCCTGGGTCCACCGGGAGGCCGAGGAGACCTACGCCGAAGTCACCCAAGAGCTGAACGGGCTGATCGACACGGCCCAGCGTGCCCTGGCCGGGCCCGCCTCCGACGACGGCGTGGTGGTGTTCAACGGCGCACCGCACGCCCGTGGCGGCGTCGCCGCGTTCGGAGCCGCGCCCCGGGAGGCCGTCGCGGACACCGACGCGGTCGCTCCCTCGGCCGGTGAGGACGGCGGCTTCGTCCTGGACAACGGCCTGGTGCGCATCGCGATCGACGCCCGCGGCCTGGTGACCTCCGCCTACGACCTCGCCGCCGAGCGGGAGGCGCTCGCACCCGGGAGCGTCGCGAACCTGCTCCAGCTGCACCAGGACTTCCCCAACCAGTACGACGCCTGGGACATCGAGGCCTTCTACCGCAACTCGGTGCGCGACCTGACCGATGCGGACGAGGTGTACGCCACCGGCTCGGCGGTGCACGTCGTACGGACCTTCGGAGCCTCGCGCATCGAGCAGCAGCTCAGCCTGCGCGCCGGCGCCCGCCGCCTGGACATCGACACGCTGATCGACTGGCACGAGACGGAGAAGCTGCTCAAGGCCGCCTTCCCGCTCGACGTGCGCGCCGACCACTCCAGCGCCGAGATCCCCTTCGGCCACGTCCAGCGACCCACGCACACCAACACCAGTTGGGACGCGGCCAAGTTCGAGATCTGCGCCCACCGCTTCCTGCACGTCGGTGAACGCGGCTGGGGAGCGGCCCTGGTCAACGACTCGACGTACGGCCACGACGTGACCCGCGACATGCGTGCCGACGGCGGCACCACCACCACCGTCCGGCTGTCGCTGGTACGTGCGGCGCGCTTCCCCGACCCCGAGGCCGACCAGGGCAGCCACCGGCTGCGGTACGCGTTCGTGATCGGCGCGGACATCGCCGACGCGGTCCGCGAGGGGTACCACCTCAACCTGCCGGAGCGGACCCTCCCCGGCACCGCACAGGTCGCCCCTCTCGTCTCCGTGGACAACGAGGCGGTCGTGATCGAGGCGGTCAAACTCGCCGACGACCTCTCGGGCGATGTCGTCGTCCGGCTCTACGAAGCCCACGGCGGTCGTGCCCGGGCACGGCTGGTCACCGGGTTCGAGCTGGAATCGGCGGTCTCCACGGACCTGTTGGAGCGCCCGCTGGACGAGCCGGGAACGTACGAGGTCACCGAGGAGGGGATCCGACTGGCGCTGCGTCCGT
This sequence comes from Streptomyces chiangmaiensis, assembly GCF_036281785.1. Lineage (NCBI taxonomy): Bacteria > Bacillati > Actinomycetota > Actinomycetes > Kitasatosporales > Streptomycetaceae > Streptomyces > Streptomyces chiangmaiensis. The sequence continues at coordinate 8,480 of NZ_JAYWVC010000261.1, forward strand.
TCCAGATCGTCACCTTGCGGCTGAGCGTACGAGGACAGCGGTGAACCCCACCCTGGTGGCCGGGATCGACATCGGCGGCACCAAGATCGCGGCGGGGATCACGGACATGGCGGGCGACGTTCTCTTCGGCGCCCGCCGCCCGACCCCGGCCGGCGATGACGCCGCGGCCGTGATGGGCGCCCTGGCCGAGGTGATCGGCGAACTCGCCGCCCGCCCGGAATGGGCGGCGGTCCGGGCCGTCGGCATCGGCAGCGCCGGACCGCTCGACGGCTCGCGGGGCACGGTGAGCCCCATCAACATTCCCGCCTGGCGTGACTTCCCGCTCGTCGACGAGGTGCGGGCGCTGGTCGGCGGTCGTCCGGTCGGTCTCGTCGGTGACGGTGCGGCCATGGCCTCGGGCGAGCACTGGCGCGGTGCCGCCGCCGGGGCCCGGGACGCGGTCTGCCTCGTGGTCTCCACGGGCGTCGGCGGTGGGCTGATTCTCGGTGGTTCCCTGTGCGCCGGGCCCACCGGCAACGCCGGACACCTGGGCCACATCATTGCCGAGCCCGACGGAGAGCCGTGCGCCTGCGGAGCCAGAGGGTGTGTGGAGACGGCGGCGGGGGGGCCGGCGATCCTGGCGTGGGCGCTGCGTCACGGCTGGCGCCCCGATGGCCCAGGGGCTGCGACCACGCAGGCGGTCGCGGAAGCCGCACACGCCGGTGACCCCGTCGCCCTCGCGGCCTTCGACCGCGCCGCCAGGGCCGTCGCGGTCGCCGTCGGTGCCGTCGCCAACCTCACCGAGGCCCGGCTCGCCGTCATCGGCGGTGGTGTGGCCCGCGCCGGTGACGTCCTGTTCCGTCCCCTGCGCTCCCACATCGACATGGTCACGCGTCTCAGCTTCGCCCGCGGCGTCACCGTCGTCCCGGCAGCGCTGGGTGAGCGGGCCGGTGTCATCGGCGCCGCAGCACTGGCCCGCGATCTTTAGAGACCAGTCCTGTGCTCGCAGTTGACTTCTTCGCGTCAGGTGTGAGCCGGACTGACCGGTTGGCGGAGAATGGTGCGCAGTCCGCTGGGTGCCGTCTGCCGTCTGCGGGCATCAGAGAGTTGAAGTGCTCTCTCGGCTGTAGCCGGGAGATTCCTGCTTACCTTGCGGTAGCGGGTTTGACGCGCTTCGCGCGCCTGACGACTGCCCTCCCGGCAGCCGGGGTGAGC
>NZ_JAYWVC010000262.1:0-9581 GCF_036281785.1 Streptomyces chiangmaiensis
GCTCGTAGTACGCCCGCACCCGCGCGTGCGCCCGCTCCGCCGCGTGTTCGTGATCCAGACCCAGGAGGGTCGCGCCCAGGACCGGGCGGGCCGTGACCACCTGGGGGATCGCCTTGGGCGCGCGGGGGGTCAGCAGCTCCCGGACCCGGTTGTCGAGTTGGGGGTGGCGGGCGGCGAGGATGCTGCCGCCGAGCAGGACCGGGGCCTCCTCGTCGAGCAGGTCGAGACGGGTAAGCGCGACCGTCGCCATGACGACCACCTCCTCGGCGAGCCGGTCGACGATCGCGCGGGCCACCGGATCGCCCTGCCCGGCGGTGGCGAACAGCACCGGCGTCAGCTCGTGGCGCCGGTCGTGTTCGATCTGCTCCAGGTGGAGCGCCTCGATGAGCGCGTACATGGAGTCGAGTCCGAAATGCGCGGGCAGGGTGCGCACCAGGTCCGTGGGCCCGCCCCGGCCGTCCTCCGCGCGGGCCGCCCACCACAGGGCCTCGTCTGCGAGACCCCAACCGCCGCCCCAGTCACCGGAGATGCGGCCGAGCGCCGGGAAACGGGCGGTGCGCCCGTCGGGCCGCATACCGACGCAGTTGATGCCGGCCCCGCACACGACCGCCACCCCCCGGGGTTCGGAGACACCCGCCCGCAGAATGGCGAAGGTGTCGTTGCGCACCTCCACCGTCGTGCCCCACCCGCGTGCCTGCAGGGCGGCCGCCAACTGCTCCTCCTCCACCGGAAGGTCGGCGTTGGCGAGACAGGCCGAGACATGGTCGGCCGCCGTGACCCCGGCCCGGGCGAAGGCCTGCCCGACGGCCTCGCCCAGGGCATCCACGGCCGCCGCGACACCCACGACCGGGGGCCGGAAACCCCCGCCCCGTGCGGTGCCGAGGACCTCGCCGTCGGTTGCGACAACGGCGACGTCGGTCTTGCTGTTGCCCGCGTCGATGGCGAGGACGCTTGCGGTCAGGCCCACGCGAGGTGCTCCCGGTTGTGCGCGATCAGCAGGTCGGTGAGGGTGTCGGCGTAGGCGTACTGGCCGACAAGGGGGTGGGCGAGCAGCGCCCGGAAGACGCGGTCCCGGCCGCCGCGCAGGGCCGCCTCAAGGGCCAGCTCCTCGTAGGCCGTCACGTTCGCCATCAGTCCCGCGTACAGCGGGTCCACCTCCGCCACGGCCAGGGGCGCCGGGCCCTGAGGGCCTACGGCCGCCTGCACCTCGATCACCGCGTCGTCCGGCAGGAAGGGCAGCGTGCCCCTGTTGTACGCGTTCACCACCTGGTAGGGCGAACCTCCTCCGCCCAGCAGGGCCGCGGCGAGGTCGACCGCGGCCTCCGAGTAGTAGGCACCGCCGCGCTTGGCGAGCAGCGCCGGCTTCTCGTCGAGCGCCGGGTCGCCGTACATCTCCAGCAGCTGCCGCTCCATCGCCGCGACCTCGGCGGCACGCGACGGCTTCGTCCTCAGCTCCCGTACGACCTCGTCGTGCGCGTAGTAGTAGCGCAGGTAGTAGGAGGGGACCGCGCCGAGCCGGTCGAGGAGGGCGCGCGGCAGACGCAGGCCTTCGACGAGCGAGTCGCCGTGCTCGGCGATCAGCTTGGGCAGCACGTTCTCGCCCTCGGGGCCGCCCAGGCGTACACCGGTCTCCCAGGTGAGGTGGTTCAGGCCCACATGGTCGAGGTGGACGTCGGCGGGCGTGACGCCGAGCAAGGCGGCGAAGGCCCGCTGGAAGCCGATCGCCACGTTGCACAGGCCGACCGCGCGGTGGCCCTCCTGAAGAAGGGCGCGGGTGACGATGCCGACCGGGTTGGTGAAATCGATGATCCACGCGTTCGGGTTGGCGTTGCGGATCCGTGCGGCGATGTCGAGGACCACGGGCACCGTGCGCAGGGCCTTGGCGAGACCGCCCGCGCCGGTCGTCTCCTGGCCCACGCAGCCGCATTCCAGCGGCCAGGTCTCGTCCTGCTCGCGCGCGGCCTGGCCGCCGACGCGCAGCTGGAGCAGCACGGCGTCGGCGCCCTCGACCGCCTGGTCCAGGTCGCCGGTCGTGACGACGCGCCCGGGATGCCCCTGTTTGGCGAAGATGCGCCGAGCCAGCCCGCCCACCAGCTCGAGGCGGTCGGCGGCCGGATCGACGAGGACGAGTTCCTCGACGGGCAGAGTGTCCCTCAGCCGTGCGAACCCGTCGACGAGTTCGGGTGTGTAGGTCGAGCCTCCGCCGACCACGGTGAGTTTCATGCGTAGCTAGCCCTTCACTCCGGTGAGCGTGACACCCTCGACGAACGCCTTCTGGGCGAAGAAGAACACGAGGATCACGGGGGCCATGACCAGCACGGTCGCGGCCATGGTGAGGTTCCAGTCGGTGTGGTGAGCGCCCTTGAACGACTCCAGGCCGTAACTGAGGGTCCACGCGCCCGGGTTCTCCGAGGCGTAGATCTGCGGGCCGAAGTAGTCGTTCCAGGCGTAGAAGAACTGGAAGAGCGCGACGGCGGCGATGCCCGGCCTGGCCATCGGCAGGACGACCTTGAACAGTGTGCGCAGGTCACCGCAGCCGTCGACCTTCGCCGCGTCCAGATACTCGTTGGGGATGGTCATCAGGAACTGGCGGAGCAGGAAGATGGAGAACGCGTCACCGAACGCCATGGGGATGATCAGCGGCCACAGCGTGCCCGACAGATCCAGCTGCTTTGCCCAGAACAGGTACATCGGGATGATGATCACCTGTGGCGGCAGCATCATCATCGAGATCACCAGCATGAGGGACAGACTGCGCCCAGGGAAGCGGAACTTGGCGAGGGCGTAGGCCACCGGGATCGAGGACACGACGGTCAGGACGGTGCCGAGACCCGCGTAGATCAGCGTGTTCTTCCACCAGGTGAGGAAGCCGGGTGTGTCGAAGACCTTCTTGTAGTTGCCCCACTCCCAGGTGTGCGGGATCAGATCCCGGCTGAGTGCCTGGGTGTCGCTCATCAGCGAGGTCAGGAACACGAACACGAAGGGCAGGGTGAAAAAGAGCGCGGCGGCCACGCCGAGGGAGTGGACGGCGATCCACTCGAGGAGGGCCTTACGGCGAGCGGTGCGTTCGGCCGGCGAGACGGGCGCTCTCAACCCCACGGGCTTGTCGAGTACTTGGGTCATGGTCAGTCACCTGCCAGATTGAGGCCGCCCCGGCGACGCATCAGGAACGCGGTGAACACCATCGACAGGGCGAAGAGCACGAGCGCGACCACACAGGCGGAGCCGTAGTCGAAGCGCTGGAAGCCGAGGTTGTAGACGAGCTGGGGCAGGGTGAGCGTGGACCTCTCCGGATAGCCCGGCTCGAACTGCGTTCCTGCGCCCTGGATGACGCCCGAGGCGACCTTTCCGGCGATCAGCGGCTGCGTGTAGTACTGCATCGTCTGGATCACGCCGGTGACCACCGCGAACATCACGATCGGCGAGATGTTCGGCAGGGTGACGTACCGGAAGCGCTGCCACGCCGACGCCCCGTCCAGCTCGGCCGCCTCGTACTGCTCCTTGGGCACGTCGAGCAGCGCCGCCATGAAGATCACCATCAGGTCGCCGACGCCCCACAGGGCGAGCAGGGTGAGCGCGGGCTTGGACCAGGAGGGGTCGTTGAACCAGCCCGGCGCCGCTACGCCGATCTTGTCGAGGATCGCGTTGACCGGCCCCGTACCGGGGTTGAGGAGGAAGGCGAAGGCCATCGTCGCGGCGACGGGCGGGGCGAGGTACGGCAGGTAGAAGAGGGTGCGGAAGACGCCCGTACCCGTCTTGATCTTCGTGATGAGCATGCCGACGCCGAGCCCGAAGACGACCCGGAGGCTGACCATGACGACGACGAGCCACAGGGTGTTGCGGAGCGCCGGCCAGAAGAACGGGTAGTTCTCGAAGACGTAGCTCCAGTTCTTCGTTCCGCTCCACGTCGGCGCCTTGAAGCCGTCGTAGTGCATGAACGAGAAGTAGACGGTCGAGATCAGTGGATACGCGAAGAAGACCGCGAAGCCGATCAGCCAGGGCGACATGAAGGCGAGCGTGCGAAGCGCCGCCCGGCGGCGCTTCGACGCGAGGGTGATCGTGCTCATCGCTACTTCGCCTGCGCGATGTCCGTGTCGATCTGCTTGGCCGTGCTCGCGAGGCCCGAGTCGAGGTCCTTGGCCTTGCCGCTCTCGTAGTCGTAGCCGAACTGCTGGATGGTCACGAGGTACTGGCCGCCGTTGACGGAGGCGGGCGTCGTGGTCGAGTTCGGGTTCGCCGCGATGTCCAGGAACGTCTTGAAGCGCGGGTCGTACTTCAGCTCGGGGGACTTCAGCGCGGCCAGCGTGGAGGGCACATTGTGGATGGCGTTGGAGAAGCCGACGACCGCGTTCGTGTCCGTGGTCATGTACTTCACCAGTTCCCAGGCCGCGTTCTGCTTCTTGCTGGCGGCGGCGATGCCGGCGATGGTGCCGGTGATGTAGCCCTTGCCGTACTGGGAGACCTGGTCGTCGGGCACGGGCAGCGGGGCCACGCCGATCTCGAACTTCGGCTTCGCGTCCAGGGCCATGCCCAGGCGCCACTCGCCGTCCAGCTGCATGGCGACCTGGCCGGTGTGGAAGGGGTGCTTCGGACCCCATTCGTCGCCGAGCTTGGCGCGGTACTTCTCCAGCTTCTGGAATCCGCCCAGTTCGTCGACCAGCTTCTTCTGGAGCGTGAATCCGGCCTTGAACGCGGGGTCCTTGGCGAGGTTCGACGTGCCGCTCGCGTCGAAGTACGTCGGGGAGAACTGCGCGAAGTAGTGCTCGGTGGTGGTCTCCCAGCCGTGGTAGTCCGGCATGAAGCCGAGCTGCTTGTAACCGTCGCCGTCGGGGACGGTCAGCTTCTTCGCGGCGGTCTCGAACTCGGACCAGGTCTTGGGCGGGCTCTTGATGCCCGCCTTCTCGAAGGCCGTCTTGTTGTAGTAGAGCCCGTACGCGTCACCGAGCAGCGGCACGGTGCAGCGGTTGCCGTCGTACTGGGTGTACTCGTTCATCGCCTTCGGGAAGGTGGTGTCCGGGTCGATGCCGGACTTCTTGAAGAAGGGGTTGAGGTCGACCAGGGCGCCCGAGGAGCAGAACTTGCCGACGTTGTTCGTGGTGAAGGAGGAGATGACGTCGGGGGCCTTGTCGCCGCCGGTGCGCAGCGCCTGGTTCATCTTGTCGTCCGTCATGTTGCCGACGACGTTGACGTTGATGTTGGGGTGCGCCTTCTCGAAGCCCGCGATCAGATCCTTCACGGCCTTCGTCTCGGAGGGCGCGCTCCAGGCGTGCCAGAAGTTGATGGTGGTGTCCTTGGACGCGTCGTCGTTCGCGCCGGAGGAGGACTGACCGGTACAGGCGGTGGTGAGGAGTGCGAGGGACGCGGTGAGGGCGAAAGCCGTCTTTCGGATCACTTTGGGCATGACTTCGGGCATGACGGGGTCTCCCTGGGACGGGCTGGGTGTGGTTCGACCGGAGCGGGTGCCGGGGCCGGGGCCCATGGCTCAGCGCGAGGTGTCGAAGACCTCGTCGCGGGTGGTTGCGAGGGCGCTCTCCAACGCGCCCCGCAGTACGGGGTGTTCGCGTACGTCGCCGACGACGAGGCGCGGCCGGGATGCGGCCAGCTCCTCCAGTTCGGCCTGGAGCAGGGTGCGCAGTGGCTCGCCTCCGGAGGTGAGCGAGGCGCCGCTGAGGACGACGAGTTCGGGGTCGAGCACGGAGACGAGTGCGGCGAGACCGGTGGCCAGCCGGGTCGCGTACGTCTCCAGGAGCCGCCGGTGAGGGCCGGTGGTGCTGTCGGCGCCCAGGGCAACGAGGGTGGCGGCGACCTCGGTGTACGGGCCGTTCGGTACGTCCTTGACGCCGAGTTCGCGGGCGAGCTTGGGGATGGCCTGGGAGCCCGCCAGTTCCTGGTAGCCGCCGCTGTTGGCCTTGGTCACCTGGCGGACCAGGGGGGCGCCTGGCACCGGCAGGAAGCCGACCTCGCCGGCGCCGCCGGTCCAGCCGCGGTGCAGCCGGCCACCGAGGACGAGGGCGGCGCCGAGACCGCCCTCGTTCCACAGCAGGACGAAGTCGGCGTGGCCCTTGGCCGCGCCGAGCCGCTGTTCGGCCAGGGCGACGAGGTTGACGTCGTTCTCGTACTCGACGGGCATCGGGAGGCCGGCGGCGAGTTCGTCGAGCAGCGTGGGGGCGTGCCAGCCGGGCAGGTGGGAGGCGTAGCGCAGCCGGCCGGTGTTGGGGTCGAAGGCGCCCGGGGTGCCGATGACCACCCGGTGCACGTCGGAGACGGCGAGCCCGGCGGCCTTCACGGCGCCCGCCAGCGCGTCGGTGACCTGGCGTACGACGGGTTGCGAGGGGCGGCGGCCCGGGGTGGGCAGCTCGTACTCGCCGACCGTCCTGCCGGTGATGTCGGCGACGGCGGCGAGGATGCGCTCGGGGGTGACGTCGAGCGCGGCGACATACGCGGCGGCCGGATTGACCACGTACAGCTGTGCGCTCGGGCCGGGTCGGCCCTCGCTCGTGCCGGTCATCAGGACGAGGCCGGCGGCTTCGAGGCGCGCGAGGAGCTGTGAGGCGGTGGGCTTCGACAGTCCGGTGAGCTTGCCGATGCGGGTGCGGCTGAGCGGACCGTGCTCCAGAAGGAGATCCAGGGCGGCGCGGTCGTTCATGGCGCGCAGCACACGCGGGGTGCCCGGCGTACCGGCGGATCCTGCCATGTGTGTCGCCACCTGCCTTTCAACGGTCCAGCTTCTCAGCGGGGCCGCCGGGAAGTCCACCGGGTGATCGTTTCAGGGATTTCCCGTGTTCGGGTGGCCCCTGGAGATCACTGTTAGGAAGGTTTCCTATTGGTGAGAGGAAGGTAGGCCCGCCGCTACGAAGGCGTCAATACCGGCCACTGCCGGCAACCAACTCGTTACCTGGGCGGCGTGGAGGCGGAGGAGTCGTGCCGCGGGCGGACGGCGGGGCCACGGTGGCGGAGCGGTGGTGTTGCGGCGCCGCAGCAAAAGGCGGCGCCCGGAAGACACCGGACGCCGCCTGCTCCTCGTCGGACCGCTACCGCGCCGGCCGCGGTGACGCGATCGGCGACGCCGCCTCCGACTGCGGTGACGCCGTGTTGGAGTAGACCGAAGGGGCCGCCACCGCAGCCGTCGCGTCGGGCGGGGTCTCCACCGCCTCGGCCGCCGGCAGCCCGCCCACGATACGGATGCCCGCCTCGTCGAAGGCCCGCTTGATGCGCCAGCGCAGCTCGCGCTCCACCGGCAGGGCCTTGCCCGGCATCGTCTTCGCCGAGACGCGGACGACCATCGACTCCAGCAGCACGCTGTCCAGGCCGAGCACCTCGATCGGTCCCCACAGGCGCTCGTTCCAGGGCTCGTCCTTGCTCATCTGCTCGGCCACCGCCTCGAGGGTCGCCCTCACCCGGTCCAGGTCCTCGCTCGGGTGGACGGTCACGTCCACCCCGGCCGTCGCCCAGCCCTGCGAGAGGTTGCCGATGCGCTTGACCTCGCCGTTGCGGACGTACCAGATCTCGCCGTTGTCGCCGCGCAGCTTGGTCACCCGCAATCCGACCTCGATGACCTCGCCGGAGGCCACCCCCGCGTCGATGCTGTCGCCGACGCCGTACTGGTCCTCCAGGATCATGAACACGCCGGACAGGAAGTCCGTCACCAGGTTGCGCGCGCCGAAACCGATCGCCACACCCGCGACACCGGCGGAGGCGAGCAGTGGTGCCAGGTTGATCTGGAAGGTCGACAGGACCATCAGTCCCGCGGTGCCCATGATCAGGAACGACGTCACCGAGCGCAGCACCGAGCCGATCGCCTGCGAGCGCTGCCTGCGGCGTTCCGCGTTCACCAGCAGACCGCCGAGCGCCGTGCCGTCCACCGCCTCGACCGTGCGCGTCATGCGGTCGATCAACTTGGTGATCGCCCGCCGCACCACCGCTCTCAGCACCGCCGCGATCACCAGGATCAACAGGACCCTGAGGCCGATCGCGAGCCATGTGGACCAGTTCTGCTGGACCCAGCTCGCGGCGTTCGTCGCGCTGTCCTGGGCGTCCTGGAACGTGGGGGCCGCCGGAGCCGTCGTCTGCGACGGCGACGGCGACGGGCTGGGGGCGCCGGCGAACGACAGCGCGGGCAAGGACACGGCAGGTACCTCCTGGTGCAGCGTCTGCCTCCGGTGCGAGCGGGCATGGTCGTCGAGGTAGGCAAGGTCGCGGAAAGGTCACCGGATGGGCAGGTCCACCACACTAACGGGGCATCGTGTGCGGATCATGCCGAAGTACCGAGGAGAGACCGTGCTCACCCGGGAAAGTCGGGGGGCACATCTCGGGGCATGTATCAGGTGTGGTCGAAAACACTCCCAGCCCGTTACCGGGACATGGTGGCGCTTCCACCAGGCATGAGGGGAGACTGGCTGCAGATCGTCCCGGCGCGAGCCACGCGCCGCCGGCGTACAAGGAGGCATCCGTGCCGCATGTCCTGGTCCTCAACGCGTCGTACGAGCCACTCGGCGTCGTACCGCTCCGCCGCGCGCTCGTCCTCGTCCTCGAGAACAAGGCCGTCTGCCTCGAGGAGTCCGGCGCCTTTATGCACAGCGCAACCGTCACTGTCCCCGCACCCAGCGTGGTCCGGCTCAAGCGATTCGTGCGGGTTCCCTATCGGGGGCCCGTTCCTCTTACCCGGCGCGCGCTGTTCGCGCGCGACGGCGGCCGGTGCATGTACTGCGGTGGCGTCGCAACCAGCGTCGACCACGTCATTCCGCGCAGCCGCGGTGGTCAGCACGTCTGGGACAACGTGGTGGCGTCCTGCCGCCGCTGCAACCATGTCAAGGCAGACCGGCACCTGTTCGAGCTGGGCTGGCGCCTGCGCCACAAACCCGCTCCACCCACGGGGCTGGCCTGGCGCATCATCGGCACCGGGCATAGGGACCCGCGCTGGCTGCCATATCTGCAGCCATACGGCGCGGATGACGCCTTGGCCCGGATCGACGGCATTTCCGCCTGACGATCCGGGCTTTTGCATACCCGGGGAGGGGGCCGGCGTCTCAGGCGCCGGCCCCCTCGGGGCGTGCGCCCCGTACCACGTACAGGGCGCCGCCCACCGCGAAGGCGGCGAGGGCGGCCGCCCAGGAGCCCGTCTGCGTGCCCGGCTGCATCGGCCACGCCCACACCGTGACCGCACCGACCGCGCACCCCGCCGGAGGCCAGGTACACCGCACTGACATAGCCGAAAGCAGGCAACCAGCTCAGCCGTGCACCGAGCAGCGCGGCCGCGGGAGCGGGCGTACAGCAGGAGACCGGCGGTCGTCACAGGGCCGGCACCCCCCTCGAACCGCACATGCCCGCCGTCGCGAAGGACGCCGACAGCCAGTTGCGGGGCTCCTTCGCCCATCGACGCCAGGTGGGCCCGGGCCCGCTGCCTGGCCTTCAGCTCCGCGCGCTCGGCGGCGCTGCCCTCGGCGTCAAGGTCGTCGAAGTACGGTGGCCCCCCATGGGGCGGAACAGTCTCACACCCCGTCTATCGGTCCGGCGGGGACCGCCGGTTCGCACCCGGCCGTCCCCGGCGATGCCGCTGCGCCGTCGAACGCGCGGACCTCCTG
>NZ_JAYWVC010000263.1:0-9543 GCF_036281785.1 Streptomyces chiangmaiensis
GTCAGCCGGCTCTCCACGGAGCACGACTGGCCCGTGATCGCGGGTTGGAACACAGCGGGAGATTCCGAGGCTCCCCGCCAGGCATCTTCCACAGCCTCGTAGCTGGCGAAGAGGCCGGCCCGTCTTCCTGGACGGGCCGGCCTCGACCGATCGCTCCCCGGCCAGTCTCCACGGTGCCGGATGGGGACGGGCGTTCAGCTCCGGAACCGGCGGGCCGGCGGAACGTCCTCGACGACGCCACGTTGACACCGGGCGAAAAGATCACCGGATCCCGGCGCGCCTGTCGTGCGCCGGTCGCGCGGACGGACCGGGCCCGACCTGCCGCGCCCGCCATCCGGGTGGACGGCGCCACAGGTGGTCTCATCGTCATCCGGACGTTCTAGCCTGACCTCATGTCCCGTCGCCCGGTGCGCGCGCTCACCCTCGCCGTCTCGGTGGCCTGGGCCGAGCTGCGGCACGACCCGCTGCGGCCGGCCCTGCTCGCCGTGCGCCTGCTGCCCACCCCTGTCCGGCGCGCGCTGCGGCGACTGGAGATCCGTCTCACCGCCCGGGCCCGACCGTCCGGGCCGTCGGACGAACCTTCCCCCGCACGCGTACCCGCTCCCCCGGGGCGCCCGATCCTGCCCGTGCCCGGACGCGTGCTGCACCTGGTCACCCACGGCCTGCCGTACCGGCAGGCCGGCCACACCCTGCGCACTCAGGCACTCACCCGCGCTCAGTCCGCGGCGGGGCTGGACCCGCACGTGGTGACGCGGATCGGATTCCCGGCGGCCCAGGGGGTGTTCGACGCCCGGCCACTGCAACTGCTCGGAGGCGTACCCCAGCACCGGTTGCTGCCCCGGTGGCTGCCGTACGGCTCCGGAGCGGTGCTGGCGCGCAATGCGGAGCTGGCCGCGCGGCTCGTCGAGCGGCTGCGCCCCTCGGTGCTGCACGCGGCCGGCGACCACGGCAACGGCCGGGTGGCGCTGGCCCTGCGCGAGACCTATGGGCTTCCCGTGGTCTACGAGGTGCGCGGGTTCCCGGAGGAGAGCTGGTCCGCCCAGGCGCACGGGCGCTCCCGCAGCGACGGAACGTATCGCGTGCGACGGGAGTGGGAGACGTACTGCATGCGCGAGTCCGATGCGGTGCTGACACTGGGCGAGGCGATGAAGGCGGAGATCGTATCGCGCGGGGTGCCCGAGGAGCGGGTGCGCGTCGTGCCGCATGCCGTCGATCCGCTCTTCCTGGAGCCGCTGCCCGACGGCGGTGCCGTGCGCACCCGTCTCGGCATCGGTCCCGAAGAGTACGTCGTCGGAACGGTCAGCGGCTTCACCCGCCATGAGGCCATCGCCACGCTGCTGGAGTCCGGGGCCGAGCTGCGCCGCCGAGGGGTGCCCGTGCGGCTGCTGCTGGTGGGCGACGGGCCCGAACGAACGGCGCTCGAGTACCTCGCCGGGCGGCTCGGACTCCGGGACGGGACGGCCCTGTTCACCGGCCGGGTGCCGCAGGAGCAGGTGCGGGACTGCCACGCCGTGCTGGATGTCTTCGCGGTGCCGCGCACCGACCGTCTGGTGACCCCTCTCGAGCCGGCCGAGGCGATGGCGAGTGGGCTCCCCGTCGTGGCGAGTGATGTCCCGGCCATGCGAGACCTGGTCGAATCCGGGGTGAATGGACGACTGATACCGCCGGAATCCTCTCTTGTCTGGGCAGATACGCTCGAAATGCTGTTCAGCAGTCAAAAGACACGGCGCACTTGGGGAGCCGCCGCCCAGGCGCTCGTCGCCCGCGAGCGCACCTGGGCGCGGGTCGCCGCCGCGACCCGCGACACCTACCACGCACTCGGATGCCTGTGAGACGTCCGGTTCGCCCTCCGGCGTTCCGAGGTCCGCGTCCGCCCGGCGACGGGCCGCGACCGCCGGCTCGTCGAGCTCGCCCGTGAGCACGCACGGGTCAAAGGCCGTGCGCCACAGGGTGGAGTGGCTCGTACAGGCCGATGTCGCTTCCCCCGGGGAGCCGGAAGCCGGTGACCCGGCCCCAGCGTGCCTCGCTGACCGGGCGTGTGAACGCAACGCCATTCGCCACAAGTTCGGTCATCGTGGCGTCGAGGTCGTCGCACATCAGCATCAGTTCGTGGGAGGGCTCGCCGTCGGCCGGATGGAAGGCGACCTCGGCGGGCGGGGCCTTGAAGACGAGCCAGCCGTGCCCGGCATCGACATGCGCCCAGCCGAGAACGTCCCGGAAGAAGAGCCGGTCCGCCTCGGCGTCGCGGGAGTAGATCACAACGTGCGCCCCATTGATCACGAGCGGAGGCTAGCGGCAATCGGCCGGACGACCCGGCACGGCGCGCCGCGCTCAGGCGTTGGACCAGCCCCGCCGGCACAGCACCAGCCGGTAGCCGTCCGGATCCTCGACCGTGACACCCCATTCGTTCCAGTACGGATTGGGTGAAGGCACCCGCTTGCCGCCGTGCTCCTCCAGCCGGGCCACCAGTTCGTCCGGCACCGGCTCGTCCAGGTACACGACGAGAAGGTCCTCCTCGGTGGGGCGGGGCGTGACGGGACGGGCCGCCTCGTGCACGAGTTCCAGGTGCCAGGAGGCCTCGGGCCAGCCGAGCATCAACAGGTCGTGCTCGCCCGGCTCCGTACCGCCTTCGGCGCGGTACACCACCGACAGCCCGAGCCCTGCGACCCAGAACCGTTCGGCCGCTTCCAGGTCCCGGGAGGGACGGGCGATCCTGATGTGACGGTGACCGTCGACGGGCATGGGCGGCTCTCCTCACGGACGGGGTGAACGGTGGACGGGCCCTTCGTGCAGCCTAGGGCAGGGGATGATCGCCGAACCATCGGACGTCCGCCCTGCGTCGCGGGGCCCAGGACCGCATCAGCCGCGCGGCGACCGCCGTTGCGCACACGAGTCGAGCAACGGTCCGAATTCGCGCGCCACGGTCTGCAGGGTGCGCATGTCGCGCTCGGTTCGGGCGATCAGCGACGCCCCCTCCAGCCCGCTGATCAGGGGCGTCGCGAGCGGCTCCGCCCGGTCCGCCGGAACCCCCATCCCCGTCAGCGCCTCGGCCACCGCGCGCGTCCAGCGTGCGAACGCCCCGGCGGCGGCCGTCCGAGTGGCTTCGGTCCTTTTACTGGAACATTCACCAACTACCGGCCGTCCCAGATTCGGTACGGGAGACTGGCCAAACGGGTTCGCCACCGTGGCCGTGTGACAGGGTCACGCGCCACCACCGGGTTCCGGCATCCTCTGGGCTCCGGGATCACGGCCTTCGGAAGCAGTGTCGAACCGGAGCAGCTCGGGCCGGTCGGCCAGTCGTCGGTAAAGCTGCTGGCTCACGGCGAGCCAGAGGGCGCGCTCCTCCACGAGGGATGCCGGACGGGAGAAGCCCATGCTGGCGAGGAGTTCGTGCCGGTGCACGTCGAAGCAGGCGCGCACGAGATCGCCGAAGACCGCGGCCGCGCCCACGGCCGTACGGTAGGCCAAGTGGCTCAAGCCCGCTGCTAGCAGCGCCGCTCCGAAGAACCAGAGCGCCGTGTTTCGGGTGAACGCCGCTCCCACCGCCGCCGTCATGGCGAACAGCGCTGACAGCGCCGAGATCACCACGGCCTGGTCGAGCGCCGTGCGGGCATCGCGGACCTCGGAGCGGGACTCCTCGGGCATAACGAGATACAGCCGCGGCCAATAGAACACCGCGTCGGCACCGTAGCGTTCCTCATCACCCGGGTACGTCTCGGCCGCGCGCAACACGTTCCCGAAGCGGGTGGGCATGAACTTCTCCGCCGAGTACGGGAACTCACGGTGCCGCCGCATGAAATCAACGGCGTCGAGGGGGTCGAGCCGGCCCCACCGCCGCAGCTGCCGCCGCACACCGCGGGCGCTGAGCCACTCTGGCCAGTAACCCTCCAGCAACCGGGTCAGCGTCGGCACACAGCCCGCGAGCAGCACCGCGAAGAAGACCAGTCCGAGCGCGGCACCGAGCCCTAACAGGACACAGCGGAGCGTATCGAGCGCGTTCCACCACCCGCCGACCTCGGTCCACCCCAACTCGCCAGCGACGAGCGCGAAGATCCCCGCCCAGAACACCAGGCTCGGCATGAGCAGCCCCTGGACGAATCTACGGTCCAGCAGATCAACGGACTTCGCAAGCACCGGCAGGAACACCCCGTCACCACCCGAAGTCGTGCGGCGGACGGCCGGTACATGCGACCGGACCGGCCGGCTTCTCGGTGAAGGTCATGGCCGACCCGCACACACGGCAGAGGCGGGTGACAACCGGGATGTCGATCCGCCCGGGGAGTTTTGTGTCGCCGACGACCCGTGCGGGTCCGCGCAGGATCGCGTCAGCGAGATCGAATCCGGCCCACACGCCCACGACACCGCGTTCGTCGCAGAGGACGACGGGGGTATCGGGGTCGAGGGTCCTGAAAGCGCCGGTGTTCAGTGCGTGGGTGACGGTCGTTGTTGGATGTGCCTTCACGAACCCGGTGAGCACGCCGGTGAGTGCGGACAGCTCGGCCTCGGGCCGCTGTCCGTCCAGCCCGTCGGGCGGGATGACCGCGCGTGGCTGTCCGTCTTCAGCGGTCAGTACGAGCCAGTGTCGGGTATCTGGCACGTCCTTGACATGCGCATGCGGGGGCGCGGTCGTGTACGGTTCGAGGTCGCGCTCGGCGAGGGTCTCTTCGGTCATGATGGGGTCCAGATCTCGGCCTCATGCGCTCCCACGAGGACGTATCCGGCCCAGTTGGCCGGGTCCTCGTAGAGCTTACGGTCTTGGTAGCGGCGGGCGAACTCGACCAACTGCGTACCGCTGTCCACCGGGAGTGCGCGGCCGTGGAGGAAATCGAGCAGATCACGCCCGGTGAGATCGCGCAGCCACAGCTGAGCCTGACGCAGGGCCGCGGCGGCCGGCAGCGGGCGTAACTCCGGCTCCTGCGGAAGGAGCCGGGCGTAGAAACGACTCATGACCAGATAGGCGGCCACGTCCGGTACAGGCCAGAGGGTCCCGATATAGGCGGGCACGCCCACGGCGAGGAAACCGGCGGGCAGGCCGATCACCTCCTCGGGCGCATGGGTTCCGGCGAGGACAGCAGATTGGCAACTGGAGCAGACCACGAGGCGGGTGTCCCGCAGCGGTGTCTGCTCGCCGTCCAAGCTCGTGGACAGCGCGAGTTCGATGAGGGTCAGCTCGGTCTCGGCGGAGAGCCTGATGTGCGAGTACATCGGGTAGTCCAAGGTGGACTCGCCATGACAGGCGAAATGGAGATGCGTGCGATCCCTCAGGCTGCCGAGCAGGTGGCCCGAGCTGATTCTTCCTTCGCTGGCGATCACCTCTCCTGGCAGTGTATTTGCGATGCTTATGACTTCCACCGGTGCGAAGGGCGGACCGTCGTGCCTGTCCACCACATACATCGCCTTAGGCTCGGCACGTCGGCTGCGGGCCGTCTGCCGAGCCGCCAGCAGTGTCGCGGCGGACGGCGCATGGGAAACGGTGAATTCATCGAGCAGGCAGTGGCCGTCGGCAGCTGCGGCGTGCAAGGGCAGGGCGGTCAGCAGTCCACAGGCGACGATCGTGAGCTCGGTCGCGCCGAAATCTTGCAGCACGGCCGACACCGAGCGGCTGATCCCGGCGAGCCGGTCGAGGCAGGCCCGGAGTTCTCGCCTCGCAGCCGTCGTTCCCGGGCGTAAGGCAACAATGCCGCCGAGGGAGTCGTCGCCGTACAACAGCGCATGCAGTTCCGTGTCGGTGGGTGCCGCGGCCTTGACACTCTCGATACGGTCTCCGGCCACGATCAGCGCCGTGCAGCCGGAAGCGGTGGCGAAGAGGTAGACCAGTGGGTGCCGCGTGCTGGATACTCTCGCTGCGAGACCGCTGCGGACAGCGGGCTCCTCCGCGCCCAGGAGTGCGGCGCGCGCTTTGGCGTACTTCTGTCCCGCCTCACGCAACGCGTCACGAAGGTTCCGCTCAGCCACGGCGTGATAGCCATCGTCCTGGAATTCGGCTGGCTTCGCGGTCAGTTGTGCGGCGAGTCCTTCGAGCTGGGTGAGCCAGCGCGCGGCCTTGCTGAACGCCTCGTAGGTGTCCGGCCGCTCCCGCGACAGGTGGGCGTACCGTTGTGGATGGCGGTCCACTGCGTCCCGCAACAGGCGAGCACGAAGGCTTTCGAGCACCTCCACGGCTTCGGAGAGGCGGTCGAGAGCAACCAGGGCTTCGGCCGCGACGGCAGCGATCCAGCCGTACTCGCCGAGAACGCGCTCGCGCACGTGAGGCAACGTGATGGCGGCTGCCTCCCGATACAGTGCCTCAATGGCCGCCGTCAGTTCCGGTACGGCCTCCTCAAACCGGCCGAGCCTTACCAGCAGGCGGCCCAGACCGGCCGCAGCGCGCCGCCTCTGCCGGTTCGTGCCCAGCGACCTGAACAGCGCCGAGGCCGCGGCGTATTCGGTGAGGGCGGTCTCATGGTCCCCTTCCGCAGCGTGCGCCTCCGCCTTGAGAAGGGTCACCATCCCATGAGCTGACGGATCGGGCCCTTCAGGACTCCAGACCGTCGATGCCCTGCTCAGCGCGCTGTGGCCGGCTTCACGCTCGCCCACCAGGAACAGTGCTTCGGCAAGCAGGCACTGGATCCGTGCCCAGGCCCGCCGGTCGCCCGGGTCAGTGAGCAGACTGGCGGCCTCCTTCAGCACCCGCTCGGCCTTGCGGGCGGCAAAGGAGCCGCCCTGTTCCTCGGACATGCGCGCGAGAACCAGGTGCGACGACGCCCGCGCGGTGAGAAGCCGCGCCCACTCGGCGCGGTGACGGCGGCAGTCGAGGACATCTGCGGCCGCGGCGTACCGTGCGAAGGACTCCTCCACGACCGCGCGGTATTGCGGATCCTTGCGCAACCACCCTCTCTCGGCGGCGGCGGACCGGTCGATCTGCAGCGCGGCCCAACCCGCAGGTGAGTCCTCCCTGGTGAACGTGCGTTCTGCCAGAGAAATCAGGGACAGCGCCTCCTCGGCATCGGTGTACTGGTCGCCATCGCCGTCGAGCAGGAGGAGGCGGGCGAGGTAATTCGTCAGTTTCGCCCACCTACGGCGCATGCCGGCTTTCCTGGCGTGGTCGCGGGCCTCATGGACCAGCGCCGTAACGGTCTCGTCCCGCACCTGGTCTTCCACAGCGATGTGGGCCAAGGCCAGGGTTGCCGTGACGAACTCGTCGAAATTCTTCGTCTGCCGGTACAGCTCGACCGCGGTGGTGAGTTCCTCCATCGCACGACGGTAGTCCGAGTAGGTCCCGAAAGTCTGAGCACGCTTGGTCAAGGCCATGCCGAGCAGGGTGTGGCAGCGGGCGGCCGGCCCGAGGCGACCGGCCGCGGTGGCCCCACCGAGCAAGTTGGTCAGCGTGCGGACCACCAAGTCGATCTCGGCCTGGGGGCGGTGGCCGTCGGTATGGACGACGCCGATGTGGCAGAGGGCGAGCACAAGGTCGACGTCACGGCCACGTATCTCGACGGCCGTGGCGAGCAGGCCGCTGATGCGGTGCGGGTCGGGTGCGGGAAGGTCCTCGAAGCAGGTGGCGGTGAAGTCCGCCAGCGCGCGAGCGGTCGCCGCCCAGAACGTGGGCTGCGCCTGGGGCGTGACCGCGGCGAGGGCGTCGTCGAACGCGGCCAATGCCCTGGCCGCACAGTCTGGTTCAGCCAGTTCGTGCAGCCGGGCGGCGGTCATGCCGATGCGGTAGCGGGTGAACGCCCAGATCGCCGGGGTGCCGGCGCGCCGGTGGTCCATGAGGCCGTACAGCCAGACGGCGTACCAGAGATCGGAGGCCGAAGAGGATGTGCACAGGCGCTCCGCGAGGTGCAGCCGCAGTTCTTCGCGCAGAGTCAACGTCTCACCCCATCGGGACGCCGCGCCGAGCTCGGCCTCCTGCGGGGTCATCTGGAACAGCGCGGCTTCGAGGAGTTCGCACTCCTCCTCGGCGGAGAGCTCCCGTTCACGCCGCGGAGGTGTGCCGACGCCGAAGTGCACCACGGCCTCCCCGACGGTGGGCATCAGCCGTAAGGCGCCCACGAGGACCTCGGGACCGCTGATCGTGCCGCTCAGGGCCTGTTCCGGCCCGAGCCGACGACAGCGACGCAGAACATGGCGGCGATGGGTGACGGTCACGACCTCATCGGGTGAGTACTCCCGCATCATCGTCGAGAGCATCTCGCCCAGCAGCTCATCCACCTTCGGGTCGAGCAGCTCAGGCGCCTCGCGGACGAGGCGCACGATGTCGTCGAAGGTCCGCGCCGCCAAGAGGCGCTCGGTCGGGGCCTTGACCCTCACCTGCCAGCGCGCGCGTGCGGTCTCGTCGAGCCAGAAGTGATACCGCGCCTGCTCCGGTTCGTACGCCGTCAACTCACCGGCGGCCCACGTGTGCAGATCTTCCTCGATGTCACGGTCGCAAGCGTACGAAAGGACGTCCGCGGTGATCGGGAGGATGTTGTCGTCGAGATGGGACAACGGCGTGCGCCCGGTCCAGCCCCTCGCGAGCAGGGACATGGCCGCCTCGACGTACTCCCGCTGATTGTCGGGCGGCATGTTCCGGCCGGGGACCAGAAGCAGTTCGGGCCGACGGCCCGGTCGTCCGACCAGCAGGGGATGGCCGAGGTCCAGCGTGGACTCGCAGCCTGTGCACACGGTATGGCCGGGGATGTCACCGCGTCGGATCCGCTGCGCCATGTCGGGGCGCTCGTCGATGTCGACGGTGACCCAGCTCGTCGTCGAGTTGTGAGCTCCGCAGTGCGGACACGCGAATGCGTACGGAATGCTGTAGCTGGCCATGGTCTCCCCCGTCAACGGATGATTCATTGTCGACGGGAGCGCGGTCCGGCGAAAGAACCAACCAAGATTGACGGCGGAGAGGGCCGAAACGTTCTGTCATCCCGCTCGCTTTCGGCGATGCCGCAGGCCATGACGGAGGGACGGAGGGAGGCACCGATCCTCTAACCCTTACGGGTCTTCTGCAAACGCGCCGACGTGGTCACGATCAGCAAGTCTCCGCAGCTCACAGGAGGTGTAACACGACCAGCCCTTGATTGCGGCTCCTGCCGAGGACTCGAACCTGCGGCCAAGGCCACCCTCCCGAGCCCACGGCCCAGAGCCTCCCGCTCCCCAACGCTCGCTCCCCCATAGCCAGCGCGGCCGACAAGCAAGTCGACGCGCTTCTCGTCGGCCAGCGGTCAAGTGGCGGTGACCGGCAGCATGTCTGGCGACAGCGGCGCTACCGCGCCGCGGCGCTCGTCATCCGCCTGCGGTGATGACGTCGGCAGAGCACCGTATTCGGTGTCGAGGGCGTGGCGGTCGAGACGGATGGCCTCGACAAGGATGGTGCCGATGCCGCACATGGGGTCCAGGACCAGGTCGCCGGGGCGGGTGTAGGTGGTGATGGCGTGGGCGGCGATCTGCGGGAGCATCTTGGCGGGGTGGGCGGCGGAGCCGGGCACGTAGCGGTCGGCGCGCTGGGCAGGGGCGGAGGTCGGGGCGGTGTTCCACACCGAGAGGGGAGAGGGCACAGCGGTTCTCCTCTGCCTACGGCTT
>NZ_JAYWVC010000264.1:0-9530 GCF_036281785.1 Streptomyces chiangmaiensis
CATACCGGGACGCCCTCGGGCTGTCCACAGAGCTCACCCCGCACTCGCTGCGGCATTTTGTCTCTGCTTAGTTTCTGTGTGGCGATTGGCTTCAACTGGGTTGGTGGCCTGGGGGTTTGGGTTTTGCGCTGAGTCGTGTGGTGTTTCTACTGTCGGCGCTCATGATCCTGAGCTTCTTCTCGTCCCGGGGCTGGGAGTCCTGGGACGTCGAGCATCGGCCGTTGATCCCCGAGGGGATGCCCGTGCTCGTCGACGACGACCTGTGCTTCGAGGACGGTCCGGCCGCGCCGCGTGCGACGGCGGTCGTGAACCGGTGGTTACGTGAGCTCCCGGCCAGTGGTGCGCCATCGTCGAGTTCGTGGGAGAACTACGCCCGGGCGGTGAAGGAGTGGATGGAGTTCCTGGCCGAGCATGGGGTGGAGCTGTTCGACTCGCGGGAGCGGTTGAAGGCGGGGCTGAGCCGGTACGCCGAGCACCGGGCCGCGGGCCCGTTGAAGGTCCGGTTCGCGGCGACGACGTGGGGCCAGCACATGAGCATCCTGTCGCTGTTCTACCGGTGGGCGATCGACGAGGGGTACGCGACGGCCGAGCCGTTCACCTACCGAGCCGCACGGGCCCTGTTCGCCGGGACCGGCCGGGAGGTGAGGGTGAACCTGGCGGTCCGCCGCACGCCGAAGCCGCACGTGACGATCAAGTATCTGGAGCCGGACTTCACCGAGCTCTTCCGCAAGGGACTGCGAGGGCTGGCCCCGGACGGATCGGATGACACCGGCTTCCACGGGCGGGAGCTGACCCGCAACGGGGCCATCGGAGATCTCGCGCTGGCCACAGGGCTGCGACTGCAGGAGTTCACCTACTTGCTGCCCTGGGAGATCCCCGCCCTGCCGCCGGAGCCCACTGCGGTCCCGATCCCGTTCCCGGTGCCGGCCGCCATCACCAAGGGCAAGAAGTTCCGCACCACGTGGATCTCCTACGAGGCCCTCGCCGGTGTTCACGATTACCTGGAACTGGACCGGGCCGCCACCGCCGAGGGCACCCGGTGGCGGCCGCCGCGACGGTGGGGCGAGCCGCTGATGGTGACCGAACCCGACGCCAGGGGCGGGCTGCTCAATGGGATCCGGCGGCCGTGGGTCTCTCTGACTCCGGCCGAGCGCCGCCGTCTGGTCGCCCCGAGCGGGGGTTCGTGTCTGCTGGCGGTGAAGAACGGGGGAGGCCCGTTCACTGCCTGGGCCACCGTCTTCGAGCGCACATCCGAGCGGATCAGGGCCCGGTTCGAGCCCCGGTTCCCGCACGTCTGGCCCCATCGGCTCCGCCACAGCTTCTCGATGAGGACCCTCGAATACCTGGTCACCGGGCACTACCGGCAAGCCGCGAAACTCGTGCGGGACACCGACGCGGACGCCGCGTTGGTCTTCTACCTCACCAAGGCCGACCCGCTGCTCGTGCTGCGCGATTTGCTCGGCCACTCCACGGTTCTGACGACGGAGAAGTACCTCCGTCGCCTGGACACCACTCGCATCTACCGGGAGGCATACGAAGGCGCCGGAGCCGCAGCCGGCCTGATCGACGAGGCGGCGGCCGACCACGAGGCCGACGCCGAGTTCACCGACGACATTCAGGACGGAGACCTCTGATGCCGACCATGCTCATCGACGAACCGCTCGGCATCACCTGCGTGTTCAGCAATGGCAGCCGCGCGGAGTACTCCCTTAGCGACCTGCCGAACCCCGGCCTGGTCCGGGACCTGGCCGCCGGTCTGGTCGACCTGATCCATCCTCACGGCACCGCGGACAGCGCGGGCACCGTCACCTTCTACGTCCTGGCCCTGAAGAGCATGGCCCGCACCCTCGCCGAGCGCGGTTTCACCGGTGATGCCGCCCAGCTGCGGCGCGGTCTGCTGGCCGAGTACTGGATGGGCTGCACCGGCAAGCAGGAGGCACTGACCCGGGGCCTGGTGGAGGGCTTCGCCCGCAGCGGCGGGGGGCTCGGCGAGGGGGTGCTGGAGCTCGCGGCGGGACGGCACTTCAACATCCAGCCCAACCGCCGCTCCCTGGCGCCCTATCCAGAGGCGGACTGGCAGAGGCTGACCGAGGTCTGCCGCACTCTGGTCGACGAGTCGTACGCCGCCCACCGAAGAGCCCTGGCTGAACTCCCCAGCGGACAGCACCCGCAGACCGGCGGCTGGACGGTCGCGAATCTGCGCTGGCTGCTGGCCCGCCTGGGGCCGGTGTCGACTCCGCGCTTCGCCGCGGAACTCGGTATCACGGAGGGCGCCCTGTTCCAGCGGGGCGGCTTCCTACAGGCCAACGCGGAGTTGTTCCCCACGCACAACGCGCTGATTGCCTACCGGCTGTTGTTCGGGATCTACTCCGGCATCGTGCCCGACGGCATCGACGACCTGGTCACCGGCGACGTCGACTGGGCCGGTGACTCCACCGTCCTGCTCTCCTACATCAAGGGCCGCACCGCGGCAGAGAGCGTGAACCTCCCGCGTCGGGCGGTGCGGCTGCTGGAGCAGTGGCTGTCCCATTCGGTCCTGCTGCGGAGCATGTCCGGCCCTCAGGAGCGACGGCGTTTGTGGTTGTCGCTCAGTCGGCCCGGGCAGTTCACCGTGGTCACGGGGTCCGGCGCCCGGGCGGCCATCCAGCGGTGGGTGGTGCGGCACGAGGTGTTCACCCAGGACGGTCAGCCGATGAAGATCCACCGCGCACGGATCCGCACCACGCATCACGCGATGCGGGACAAGAGCACGTGGGCGGGGCGGGGACGGGCGACGATCGATCCGAACCACACCCCCGAGGTCGAGGGCGACCGCTATCTGACGGCCACGACCCCAGTCCAGCAGCAGGCCGTCGAGGCGGTCGTCGAGGACGCCCAGCACGACATGCTCCGGCGGGCCCACCCGCCCACGGTGATCACTGAGGAGGAGGCGGCCGCGCTGGCCGAGGGCTATCCGCAGCTGGTGGCGGCCCTGGATTTGGACGATGCGGCGATCGCCGCACTCATCGGCGGGCAGTGTGATGTGTTCACCGCTGCCTGCGGGGACCAGCTGTCCGGACTGCACGGTCCGAAGGGCAAGCCCTGTCCGGCTCGTCCTTGGGTCTGCCTGCTGTGTCCTCTGGCGGTGTTCGCTCCCCGGCACGCGGTCAACCTGCTGCGCCTCAGGGCGTTCTTCTCCCGGCAGTGGCAGCAGATGCCGGCCGCCCACTTCATGGCCGTCTTCGGCGCCTATGCCGCCCGCATCCAGCAGGTTTTGGACCGCTTCGAGCCGAGTGTCCTCGCATCGGCAACCGGCCAGGTCGACGACGTGGACGAGGAACTGCCGCTGCGGCCCGAGGAGATGACCGCGTGACCACCGCCCTCCCGATCCCCTTCGACGGTCCTTCCGCCGTCTTCACCGGCGCAGATGTCTGCCGCGAGGCCGGGCTGCCTCTTCCCGACGGCTGTCACCGCCCGTTGTTCGAGGACGAGGTCTGGGACTTCAACGGGGTCGTCGGTCTGCCGGTTCAGCTGCCGATCTGCCACCGGCATCTCGACTTCACCGGCATCCGTGATCTGCGCTGGCGCCTGGTCGCCAAGGAACTGCTCCTGGCGATGCTCGCCCCAAGGCACCCGGCCGTCGCCCCGCTGCCCCGGGCTCACCGCACAGCACTCCACCTGCGCAGCTGCGTGGGCCGTCTCGACGAACTTACCCGCCTCTTCCAGTGGCTCGACAAGCGATCCATCGCCAGCCTGGAGGCGCTCGATACACGCCTTTGCGAGGCATACCTGGCCCACCGCCGCTACGTGCTCGACGAACACGGCGCCATCGTCGGCGAACACAGCCCCGGCACGCGACGCGCCGCCGCTCAGGCCGTCGTCGACCTGGTCAACTACCGCGACCTGTTCACCGCGGACCGGGTCGCGGCGACCCTTCGGCCCTGGGGCGGTGCCACCGCCTCAGCGATCGCCGAGATGCCCTCCGGTCGCACGGAGAACAAGACCCAGCCCGTCGAAGACGCTGTCCTGCAGCCCATGCTCGCGGCCGCTCTCTACCTCGTCGACACGCTCGGCCCGCACGCCGTCCAACTGGCGCACGAGATCCGGGAGGCAGACCAATACTCGGCACGACGGCTCAGGGGCCTGCGGAAAGTGGGCGCGAAGAGCAGGGTCCCGGCCCATGAGATCGGGCGCGTGCTCGGTGAGTACACGGATACGTGCACACCCCTGCCCATGCTCGAAGACTGGTACGTCACCTTACGACTCGCTGACGGCTGGGACCCGCACGATCCTCTTCTGCACGTCGCGACGGGCACCCTTGCCCGGCAGGCCGGCCTCAGCCAGTTCGCCACCCCGTGGATGTCCACCCTCCGCGGGCCGCTCGAGGACGCCCTTGCCCAGGTCGGAGTCGACAAACCCTTCGGACAAGACGCGTCCCCCATTCCCACAGCGGATGGGCAAAACTCGCTGCAATGGACTCTGTCACTGCACCGACTCGAGGCCGTCGCCTTGGTCGGGATCGTCCGCACCGCCGCGATCATCGCCACGGCCGCGATCTCCGGGATGCGCGCGAGTGAGCTGATGGAACTGCGGATCGGCTGCCGCCGCCCGCCCCAGGAGCCCGTTCCGGGCCTGGTTCGCTACCGCATCGCGAGCAAGGTCGTCAAAGGCCAACCGCTGGGCGGCACCGACGACGAATGGGTCGTCATCGAACCGGTCCACCGAGCAATCGGCCTCCTGGAGCAACTGCACGAAGACCCCGCAGACGGAGCCCTGCTACTTGGCCGTTTCGCCTTCAACGTCCGCTACCAGTGGTTCAAGAACTGGGTCAACTCCGACGCCGGACAGCGGCTCGGGCTCGCCCCCATTCCCGACGGGCCGGTCAACCTGCGGATGCTGCGGCGGACTTTGTCTCTTGAGATGGCCTACCGGCCGGGCGGTCTCCTGGCCTCCAAGATCCACCTAAAGCACATCGCCGTGGCCACAACGGAAGGTTATGCCTCGCGCCCCGGCGGGGCCCAGGCCGAGCTGTTGTCCGAGGTCAACAAGCACGAGAGCGAGCGCAATCTCCAGCTGGTCCTGGAGGAGTTCCGGAACTACCAGCAGGGCATTCTGCCCGCCGGGCCGGGAGCCCGCAGCCTCACCGAGTTCTTCGCTGGCATCGACGAGAAACTCGACCCCGCAGCAGCATCGGCGCCCAAGATTCAGCGCAATGACCGCGACGTGCTCAACCTACTGACCAAACGTGCCAAGGTCCTCCACCTCGGACCGGCGAACTACTGCTGGTTCACCGACCCCTCCCGGGCACTCTGCCTCAAGCTCGCCGGCACCCCGACGGCGGATCGTCCGCTGGTCGGGATGTGTGACTCCGCCCGCTGCCCGCAGGCCACCCACCACCCCTGCCACCGCCCCGTCTGGGCCGAACACGCCGAACGCACCAAGATCTTCCTCGGCCAGCTCGGCACTCCGCGCAAAACCGAACGCACCCGTCTCCAGGCTGATCACGACCGAGCCCTCCGGGTCGTCGCCGAGATCGACGCCGCCAGCGCCACCATGCACGAGGAGTCCTCATGAGAATCTCCGCAGCCCAGCGGGCCGATAACGAGAACCGCATCCGGGCTGCCATGGACCGCCTCCTGCGCGGCGAGATCCCGCCCGGCGGCAAGTGCGACGTCAAGACCCTCGCCCGCGAGGCCGGCGTCGACCGCACCGCGTTCTACGGCACCCGCCCCTACAGTCACCTCCGCCTCGAGTTCGAACGACGGGTGCAGGCACTGCAGGACGCCGGCGAGATCCCCGACCGCCGCGAGGCGCAGATCATCCGGCTCAAGGCAGAGAACAGCAGACTCAAGGAAAGGCTGGACCAGTCAGAGCAGAGGAACGACGAGCTCTCGGACTTCCGCACACAGGCCCTTGCCCAGCTCGCCGCACAGCATGAGGAAATTGCCCGGCTCCGTGAAACGGCCGCCGGGAATTCCGGGATCAGGCGCCTTCCAACCCCGCGAACCACCGTCATCGGATCCTGCAGTTGATGCCCGCCCTGAACCGAGGCGAGCCGAATCGCCGATCACTCGGCTGCCGGCTCCCTCGCACCGTTTCCGAATCCGGACTCCAGGTATTGGCGCAGAGCTTCCCGCCCTCCCGGAACGAAGCGCCATTCATCAACGACTTCGCGCAGCTCGGCCACTGGCATCCAGTCCTGCCAGCCGATCTCACCCGAGTCCGGGATCAGCGCCTCCGACAGGACGGCCTCATGCACCCCGAGCCAGATGGGGCTAATCCCTTTCCGGCAAAGGAACTTGAACAGGAAGTGCACCGGCACACGAACGCCCAGCTCCTCGGACAGTTCCCGGGCCGCTGCTTCCTCATACGACTCGCCCACGTTCACGGCGCCGCCGACCATCACGTCGTAGTAGCCCGGGAACCGGGGATGAGTCTCGGACCGCCGCAGCACCAAGATCCGTCCTGTTCGATCACGGCAGATCGTCGTTGCGATGCGATGAGGCCAGCCTTCACGCTCCGCCTCGCCTCGCTCGACGACACCCAACACACGGTCGTACTCATCGACATGCTCAACCAGTTCGCTCACGAAGGCACGATCGCACCACTCGCTGACAACGCGACCCTACGGGCACAGCGGCGAGTGATCCGCATCACAATAATTGCCGCGGAATGCAACACACTCGACCGTCTGCGTCGCCCGAAGCGGCCTCACGATCCGGCCTGCTCAATCGCCACACGAGGTCATGCGCACACGGCCTCTGCGGACACAAGCCACTCGTACGTCACGCACCTGACCGAGGACGGGGTGGATCGGCGGTTCATCCAGCAGCAGGTCGGCCACGAGTGCGACAGCTCCCTGGCCATCTACACGCACGTCAGCGACGACTTCATGAACACTTCCCTGCACAAGGCACTCCTGGGGGTATCGGCGCATCCACGGCGACCTCGCCGTACTCGGCATCACGGTGGCACCCTCCACGGTCCGGGAGATCCTGCAAGCGCACGGGATCGAGCCGACGCCCGAACGCGACCGTCACACCTGGGCCGCGTTCCTGCGCGGCCAGGCCCCGCGATTCCGGCCTGCGACTTCTTCACCGTCACTACCCTGAACAGCGCGACCCCTTCATGTCTTCGCCGTCATCGAGCACGCCTACCGGCCGCATCCGCATTCTCGGCGCGACCGCCCACCCCACCGCCGACCGGGTCACCCAAGCCGCGAGGAACCTCGTCAGGGACCCCCAGGACGCCGGCGCCATCACACACCTGATCAGGGACCGCGACAGCAAGTTCACCCGCGCGTTCGACACCGTCTTCGCGGCCGAAGGCATCGAGATCGTCACCACCGGCATCCGCGTGCCCCGCATGAACTCGATCATGGAACGCTGGGTGCAGACCTGCCGATACGCACTCCTCGACCGCACCTTGATCTGGAGCCAGGCCCACCTGCTCCACGCCCTCAGCAAGTTCGAGTCCTTCCACAATCAACATCGGCCTCACCGCACGCAGAACAGCGCAGCCCCCCCTGCGGCCGCTCCCCCAGCCGATCACCGAACCGGGCCGACTCGACCGCCTCGACATCCACCGACGTAACCGACTCGGCGACCTCCTCCACGAGTACGCACATACGGCCTGACCAGCCCGGACGTAATAATCGGCACCCGCCACGTCCCGCATGGCCAGACCGTGATGCGGAGCACCTGCTCGCCGGTGAGTCGGGCGGGGGGTGAACCAGAAACGGGCTTGGGTGTCGGCTCGCGGCGCGAACTGGCCGAGCTCGACCTGACGCGACTGACTACAGAGACATGTCCTGACGCACGCCCGGACGGACCTGACCCCTTTCCTCAGGCTGCAGCCAGGGGCTCGGCGACGCGCGCACCGAGGAGCACGCGGCAGACCTCGCGGACGACCCTGCGGTGCAGGGGCAACGAGACGTGGCCGATGGCCCGCACGGGGACGTTGCTGACCTGAAGGTCGGGGTGGACAAGCCTGGCGTTGGCGGTGGGGACGACCAACTCGTCGAGGTCGCTGTGGAACGCCACGAAGCGGGTTCCGCAACCGGGAGCAGGCCCGGCAAGCTCGACGAGCACGTCGCTGCCCGGACGGAGCTGCCGGATCGCCTGATGTGGCAGCGGCACCATCGCAGCCAGCGTCCCGTGGTGCGGCGCTCCCAGGGTGACCAGCGTGTGCACGCGGGCGTCGCCGCCCATGCGCTGCACGTAATAGCGGGCTATCACGCCTCCGAGGCTGTGGCCGATCACGTGGACGCGCTCGTGTCCGCTGACCTCGCACATCCGCTCCACCTCGTCCGCCAGCAACCGCGCGGCGCTGCGGATGTCATTGCTCAGCCAGCTGTAGTTCAGCGCGGTCACCCGGGAAAAGCCCGCTTGCCGTAGGCCGCGCCTCAGGACAGGGAAGATCGCCCGATTGCTGAACAGCCCGTGGACCAGCAGAACCGGGCTGCCGGCGGAGACGGCCGGAAAGGGCACAGTTCCGTCCGACGGCACCTCCGGGCGGGATCCGGCCTCGGCCGTGTGCCGTTCCTCGCCCATGCCGGACGGGTACAGGGCCAGCGCCGTGATGATCGCGGCCACCTCCACGGCTGCGCCGAACACGGCTCCGGTGAGCATGCGGACGGAGAGCAGGCTCCTGAGGGAACCCGGCAATCCGGCCCGGCCTGGAAGTGTCACTCCCGTGCTGCAGCATCCGAAAAGAGACAAGGGACGACTCCTTACGCCGCACCGCTGCCGGATCCAGGCAGGGAAACGCGCTCTGCCGCGCGGAGAGGACTCCGCTCCGAGCCCGCGCTCGCGGGCCGCCGCCGACCGGGAACCGGCAGGTGACGCGATCCGATCGAACAGATTGCGGGGACGTTAAGTCGAAGTGCCCGGTCTCAGCAATGGGTAGGTGACTCACCTCACAACAGGAGAGTTCACTAGGCCCGAATTGCCGCGAAAGACAGGAATGTGAGCACGAGGTCTGATGATTCTTCACATTCGCGCCGCATCCCGACAGCGGAGGACCGGCGGATCGGGAACCGGCCGCGTCGCCGGAGTCGGAGCACCGCTCGACGGACGGCACAGGTGGGGGAAACGACGCAGCAGGCCGGGAAGACGATTCGCAGTTAGGTGCGGGCCAAGCCCACAGCGGCGCGGACGCCGCGGCCCTGGCGGCCTACCTGCCGTCCTGGTGGATCGGCCGTACGGCGACCTCACCCCCGCTGCCTGCTCGGGTCCTCGGCGAGCTGTGGTCACCGGGAGGCGGACCACACCAGGGGATCGTTGTAGGAGCCCTGGAAGTAGGTGATCTTGGTGATCTTAGCGTTAGCGTCGATAACGTAGGGCTCGCACGACGTCCAGCTGTCACCGTTCCTAAGGACTGAGCATGAGTTGCACAGGCTCAGTCGGGCGCTCCGAACGGTGTTGCGCGTCCTGGTCCCCCGCGTTCGCGCCGCGTCTGGTCCCAGCGGATCGTGTCCGTGGTCCGAGGATGCGGGGGCGGGTTCCGTCACGCCCTGGGGCGCCGCTTGCGGCCTGGGCGGTCCGATGCTC
>NZ_JAYWVC010000265.1:0-9291 GCF_036281785.1 Streptomyces chiangmaiensis
CAAGGCATCGCCGACGAGAATCCCGCAGCCACCGGGTCCAAGTCCTGACCGGCCGTGCCGGTCAGGCGGGCTTGCGGGCAGCAATGCGCTCGACGATGCCGAGCTTGAACCGGTCCCGCTGCTCGATCTCCAAGCCCGCGGCCTGCACGTGCCTCAGGGGGCGGCGGCGGAAATGCTCGCCTCCCAGGGGGAGCGTGACGAGTTCCAGATATCGCTGAAGGGCACGGACCGGCCACGCCGAGCTGATGACGTGGTCGAGGAGCAGCAGGCGGCCGCCGGGGCGCAGCACCCGCGTCATCTCGGCGACCGCCTGCCGGTCGTCAGGAATGGCACACAGCGAGAGCGTGCACACGACGGTGTCGAACGAGGCGTCGGGGAACGGAAGATCCTGGGCATCGGCCTCGCGTAGCTCTGCAGTGCGGCCGAGTTGTTCGGCCCGGCGGCGGGCGATCTCGAGCATTGCCGGGCTCCACTCGATCCCGGTCAGCTGGACATCGGCGGGGTAGAAGGGGAGGTTGAGGCCGGTGCCGATGGCGATCTCCAGGGCCCGCCCCGAGGCTTGGGAGCAGATCCACCTGCGGCTGTCGCCGAACAGCACGCGGTCGAAGAAGCTCATCTGCCGGTCATAGGAGCGTGCGTGCCGGTCCCAGTAGCGGCGTAGCCGCTGGTTTTTGTCGCTGGTGCGGGGCATCGGGAGTGCCTTTCGGCAAGCGGATGGAGATCGGTCTTCCGGTGGGTCATCCGGTGCGGCAGCCGATAAGCGGGTGCTGGTGATAGCGACAGGGCCGAAGGTCGGATCACTCTGCGCGATCTAATGCAACACACCGCGCTGGACTGGCCGCCCCAGCCGGCCTCAACGCGTGGGGCACGATCCTCGGTTATCTCGTCACCGAGACCTTCAGCAGCCTGCGCCATCTCATCAATCAAACCGCCCGGTTCTTCGTCGCGCACGTGCACATGCGCGACGCAGGCATGGGCTTCACCCTCAGAGGCCATCGCCGCCGCGGCGACGGCTCCCACATGGGACGGAAAGCCCTACGCCAGTCAGCGCAGCCCAGTGGTCATCAGCAGCTGGGCCTGGCCCTGCTGGCGGATCTCCAGCATTGCCAGGGCCAGGCCCAGCGTGATCCACCCGAGGCGGCCCGGCCGTACCCGCAGCACCGGACCTCGCCCCGCGATCGAGCCCACCACCAGACGCATTAGGAAGGCGACCGAGAAGCCGGCCACGAGCAGGCCGGCCGGGTTGTAACGCCATGCCGTCGCCACATCGCCACGGAAGACCGCCACCACCGAGCGGGTAAGCCCGCAGGTCGGGCTCATCACCCCGGCGTTGTGCGTCGGCTCGTGCAGATCCACGGGGAGCATCCCCCACACCGCCATCGCCACCCCCGCCATGACCACCACGGCACCGGCCACGCCCAGCCCCCACCAGCGGGCGTTCCGCCTCTCCCAGCCCAGCTGAATCCGCGGCGACCACCGTGACCGGTCCAGCGCGCCGACCGGGGCCGGGGTGTCGGCCATGGTTCACCTCCAGGTGTGCAGTTCTCGCTCCAGTGAGGGAGCCCGCAGGGGTCAGGCGGCGCGCAGATTGAGCATGTCCGCCATCAGCTTCATCTCCGCCTCCTGGCTATCCACCATGCCCTGGGCCAGCCGCCGTACCTGCTCGGTCTTCGCCATCTCGGCCGCGGCCTGGGACATCGCGACGCCGCCCTTGTGGTGCGCGGTCAGCAGCCGCAGATACAGGATGTCCTCCTGCTTGCTGCCGGCCTTGCGCAGCTGGTCCATCTGGGTGTTGGTGGCCATGCCGGGCATGAGCGAGCCGTCGTGCGGCTTGTAGTCCATGCCCTCCATGCTCTCCATCCCATGCATGCCGCCCATGTCGTGGTGCATCCAGGACATGGACGGCTCCTGCGAGGACTTCGGCAGGTTCCACGCGTCCAACCAGCCCAGCAGCATGCCCCGCTGGTTGGCCTGGGTGTTGATGACGTCGTAGGCGAGACGACGCACGTCCTCGCTGCTGGTGTGGTCGCGCACGATGAATGACAGCTCCACCGCCTGCTGGTGATGGATGGCCATGTCCCGGGCAAAGCCGGCGTCGGCTGAGTCCTGGGTCGGTCCAGCGCCAGCGGTACCGCTCGCGGGCCACATCAACGCAACGACCACCGCGACGACGGCCGCCACGGCAGCGAGCGACCCGCCAATCAACAGCCGGGACAACCACCTGCCGCTCTGCCGGCGCTCCGCGAGCACATCATCCGTGTCCGGCACGTCCACGCGCTTCTCGTCGATGTCGGGCTCGTCGAGGCGGCTCATGAGGACTTCCCTCCGGTGCACGCCGCGCCGGGCTCAGGGGTCTGCTTGCCCTGCACGTACTTGTCGAAGAACTCCTTCACGCGCGAGTCAGACGCCTTGTTCACGTTCAGCTGGTGGCCCCAGGCCGTCAGCGTGATCGGCGAGGACTCGCTGGGATAGGGGCTCATCAGCGTGTACGGGGTCTTTTGCACCTTCGCTCCGAGCGCCTTGACGTCGGCGTCGGTGGCCTTGTTGTTGTAGGTGACCCAGACCGCGCCGTGCTCCAGCGAGTGCACCGCGTTCTCGTTCTGAAGGGGCTGGGTGTAAACGTTGCCGTTGCAGTCCTGCCAGACGGGGGCGTGGTTGCCGCCCACGGGCGGGGTCATGGGGTAGTTGACCTTGGTGGTGACGTGGTTGCGGCCCAGGCTGGACCATGTCTTCTCGCCGGAGATCGGAGCCGCTTTGGCCTGCTCCTTCTCGTTGGCGCGGTCGATGAGGTACCAGCCGCCTCCGACCAGCCCGGCGAGGATCGCGGTGGACGCGACGATGGTGATGATCCGGTTGCGGCGCTCGCGGGCCCGTTCGGTGCGGCGCTGTTCTTCTATACGGGCGCGGCGGGCCGCGGCCATGTCCTTATTGCTGTTCTTGCCCTTGCCTGAGTTCGTGTTCTTGGAGCCGGTGGAAGCCATGATGAAGTCCTTTGTGTGCAGCGGGAATTGACGGATGCCGATGAGCGGGCGGAAAGGGGACATCCGGTCTAGGTACGCAGCACTTGCAGGACATGGAGATTCGGCGGGCGGGGAGATACGGCGTATGCAGCGCCTGACGGCATGGCCCCCGGTGCTGCCCACGCGTAGGTGCGCGTCGGCAGGGTGTGCGAAAGGGGCTGCGGGCCCGGGTTGGTCACGGGGGAGGAGACAGTCGCCTTGACCGTGCAATGGTCCTGTGCGGGTACGGCGCAGACGTGGTCCCAGGTCTCGTGCACAGAAGTCGACGCGGCGGTGGTCTGCATGACCGGGGGCATGACGGGGCCGCCATGAGCACACGGGCACGCCAGGCCCCATACCGTGGCCAGGACCGCCAGCAGGCCCAGCACCACGACACCTGTCCGCCACCGCAGCGTCATCGTCAGTCGGCCTCGCCCGGTTCGGGATAGGTGAAGGAACGGCGGATGAAGTGATTCGGTGCGACCAGGGTTTCCCGTACGACACGGTCCTGGCCGTCCAGCGTCAGCTCCAAGGCGAGCCGCTCACCGGGATAGCCGAGGGCGAGCACGGTGTGGTTCTCTGCGTCCGTGAACCGGGACGTCTGGGTCGCCTTGCCCTGCGCGTACGGCTCGGCATCCACGAACTCATCACCGGACACTTCCAGCCGGGTCGGCGCGACGTCCAGGCGCGCGGCGTCGCTGGCGACCTGCTCATGCATGGTGAGCTTCTTCACCGCACGCATCGCCGTCACCGTCCGCTCCAGCAGGGCGGTGTCCGGGCGGACGGGCCACATCACCCGCAGCGTCTCCTTGCCGCCGCCCCAGCCCTCCGCCGCCGCCTGCACGGTCAGCAGGTTGGCGCCGTTCTTCCAGGCTACGGGCGCATAGAAGCAGCCATCGCCGCAGCCGCGCAGAGCCACGGTCCGGGCCCGGCCCGCCGCGTCGGCCAGCCGCAGCGACGCCTCGTACGTCCGTGAGTCGTCGCGCTGCAGGTCTGTGGTCGGGGCGGTCAGTCGCAGGACGACCTGTCCGGCCGACGCGGTGGCTGCGATGCCGATCTGGTCGGCCCGCCCGCCCACGGTGATGGCGTTGCCCGTGGCCGGAGGCGCGAACGGCAGGGCGGCCTGTGCATCGCGTGGCGGCTGGGTGACCGACAGCCAGGCCGTCACCGCCAGCACCGCGACCAGTGCCGACGCCTCGACCCGGACCAGCGAGCGCGGCGCACCCTGGACCATCCGCCACCGCGCGCCCGCTGCGAGCGCACACACCGCCACGACGAGCGCCACCTTGACGGTCAGGACCTTCCCGAACGAGGTGTTCAGCAGCTCGGAGGGCGACACCAGCAGCAGCCCGGACAAGGTCCCGGTCAGCAGTACGGCCACCACCAGCACCAGGGCGAGACGCGCGTAGCCGGCCAGTGCGCGGCGGAAGCCGGCGTCCCAGCGGCGCACGATGCCGACCCAGACGAGATGCAGGAGCGCGCCGATCCACACCGCGGCCGCCGCCAGATGCACCGTGGTCAGCAGCGGACCCCAGACCTCGGACGCGGTGGCGGGATGGGCGCGCAGCCCCTCCGACACCACGGCCGCCGCGAGCCCGGCCCAGGCCACCGGCCGCCAGCCGCGCATCAACGCCACGGTCACCAGCCACGCGGCGGTTTCCACCAGCGCGAGCACCCCGGCGCGTCCGCCGAACAACGCTGACCCGGACGGCGAGGAGATGCCCTCGACCAGGCTCCCACCACCCGCGATCAGCACCGCGAGCCCAGCCGAAGCCACCATCCCGCCGACCGCACTCGCCCGCGCCCACGACCGGGGAGCCCGGATGCCATGACGGGCGGCCAGTCGCTCCCCCACCAGCCCGCCCAGGGTCAGGGTGAACGCCGCGAACAGCACCCAGCGCAGCACCGCGGTCGCCCCCGCCCCGCTGACCTGCTGCTGCCCTCCAGCCGTTCCGGCGGACAGTCCGGCGGCGGCCGAGCCCACGGCGAAGCGGTAGCTGCCGCCCATCACATCGCCGTCCTGCGCGGTGGCCTGCCAGGCGACCGTGTAGACGCCCGGCGTCAGCGTCGCGCGCACCGGAACCGTCAACTGACGACCGCCCTGACTGCGTGAGGCGGATCCGACGGCCACGACCTTCCCAGCGGACGTCGTCAGGCGCACGGTGCGCGGCCCGGAGGGCTGCACCGGCTCGTCGAAGACCAACGAGACGGCCTTCGGCGCGGTGGGCACCGCGCCCTCGATGGCCGGTGAGGCGAACAGCAGCACCGCATGCGCCTGCGCCGAGGCGGACGTCGTCAGTAGCCCCGCCACCGCCAGCAGCATTACGGCGGCGAGGCGAGCGGCCGTGCGGCCCAAGAAACCACGCATCCCAAATACCTAAGTGTTCTAGGAGATCGTGTGGCGAACTTACCAGGCCTCACCGAGACAGGTACGGCCGGCCGGTTCAGCC
The DNA here is from genome assembly GCF_036281785.1 of Streptomyces chiangmaiensis. Classification (NCBI taxonomy): domain Bacteria; kingdom Bacillati; phylum Actinomycetota; class Actinomycetes; order Kitasatosporales; family Streptomycetaceae; genus Streptomyces; species Streptomyces chiangmaiensis. The sequence goes on from NZ_JAYWVC010000265.1 coordinate 5,450, forward strand.
GGCGGCGGACATACCCTCGGCCATGGGGACGTCGGACAGCGGGCAGACATTCATGCCTGTGGACGCCAGCGCGGGTTCGGCGGCCAGGAGCAAAGGCAGCGCAAGGGCACCAGCCACCACCAAGGCTCCAGCCCACGAGACCACACGATGCAGAGGCCGCTGCGGGCCGAGCAGACGCCGCACCCGCCCGGCGACATGCCCACCGGATGCGGCCAGGGAGGCCGCCGGCACCCCGGCACCGGCCAGCTCGACCAGGGCCCCGGCGAGGGTGAGCGCACCCGACCGGGCGGTGGCTGCGTCATCGGCCGCCAGCTCCACCAGGCGCGGCGTCTGCTCCGCCGCCATTCGGAAGAGCGGCAAGCGCGGGAAGGCCCGCTCCAGCCCCTCCGCGACCGCCAGCACCAGGTGGTGACGCTGCCGGATGTGCGCCCGCTCATGCGCGATGACCGCCTGTAGCGCAGCGGGCTCCAGCGCCGCCAGCGCCGCCGTGGTCAGCACGACCCGGTGACCATGACCGGGTAGGCAGTATGCCGCCGGCCGTGCGTCGTCGAGCACGGTGATACCCAATTCCGGCCGGTGACTGCCCACGACGGCCAGCACCTCGGCGTGCCGGGTCCGCTCCCGGCGCGCCTGCAACAGAGCCGCTCCCAGACACCAGCCGATACGGCCCATCAGGGCCACGGCCAGCACGGTCCCGCTCGCCGCGACCGCCGCACCGCCCGGCGCCGCGTACTGCTCGCGCAACGCCATCACACACGCCTGCAGCATCTCGGCGAGATTGCCGCTGACCGGCACGGTCGGCACCGCCACGGCCAGCCCGGCCAACGCCACCGACAAGACCACCGTCGCGCTCAGCGCCTGCCACGCCCAGATTCCCAGCCGCGGCGCCCGGGAAGCCCACGAGGACCGGGCAAGCCACACTGGACCGACCCCGCCGAGCACCACGGCGTATCCGAGAAGCACAAGCGCGACCCTCATACCCGGTCCTCCTCGGTGCGCGCGGCGAGCGCAGCCCGCAACTCGGCAACCTCGTCAGCGTCCATCTCGTCGAACAACTTCACCAGCGTCGCAGTACGGTCCGCGCCGGTGGCCCAGACCTGGTCGATCAGGGAGGCCGCGTACTCCTCCCGGCTCCTCGTCGCCTCGTAGCGGAAGGCGCGCCCGTCCTTGGCTCGCGACAGCCAGCCCTTTCGGTGCAGGACCTCCGTGACGGTGTGCACCGTGTTGTAGGCCAGTGGCTGCGGTCGCTCACTGTTCAGCCGCTCCAGCACCTCGCGCACTGTCACCGGCTCTCCGATGGACCAGACGAGGTCCATGATCGCCTGTTCCAGTTCGCCGAATCCGCGCATCCCGGCCGCCTCCGTCCACGAAAACCTAAGCAGCATGGTACTTCCAGCCCGGGGATGCCCGTCCAGGCACACGGCATGCGCAACCCGATTCACTGCGTCACCTCCGCCAGGCACGCATAGCCCTGCCTGCAGCGGGGCGCATTGCCAACCGGTGGTGGAACAGGTCGTCGAGGAAGGCCGGCACTCGGTGGTAGTCGCAGGGGATGACGGAAGATCGTCTGGGCTGAGCAGCCAGCCCCATCAGCTCCCGTCGCCCCGGCCCTGGCGTCAGCTGCGTGACCGGGCTGGACTGCCCGAAGCCTTCACAGGGCCTACTGCCCGGGGGGCCGGCCTCCGAGAGAACACAGCAGGGAAAGTTGTAACTCAGCCGCGGTTACGGGACCCGCAGCGCCAGACTCACGGACTCCATGCCAGCGAGCCCCCTCCCAATCGGGAAGGGGCTCTACCGATCACGCAGCCGACAACAAGCCTGGAACGGCCCTCAGACCCACTCCACCTCAGAGATGATCTGCGAGGCGCCTCTAGGGCCCGGCAACGGCGTCCGGGAGGAAGACGCCAACATCTGGGGGCGAGGAGGCGAAGCGACGACAGCGGCCAGCACAGCGGCCACCTCGTCCTCACTCATCCCCGCCAGGGCCTCAATCACCCGATCGAGTGCCTCGCTCACGTCAGTGCGCGTGACCGCTCGAAGCTGGGGCCGACACCGCGTTCTTGACCGTCAGAGGCAGCAGCTTCTTACCGGTCGGGCCGATTTGTATGGCCGTATCCATCTGCGGACAAACCCTGTAGTCGAAGGAAGGGGGCTCGTGCGATCAGATTCTGTGCGGCAGCGCCGAAAAGGTCTGTGGACGCTGCTTGACATGAGTCATTAAGCAGCGTCCACAGACTCCTGCGCGGTCGGCCGGGGAAGGGGGCCTGTGCGGCTCTCAGAGGCCGGATGGGTGGCTGGAAAGCCAGTCCGTGTGGCGGTCACGCACACTGTCACGCTCCACAGGCGTGACAAGGATGACATCCGCGCCACCGTCGTAGGGATGGTGGATGCGCCGCAATTCCGTGTCGGCAACGAAGACTTCGCCGAGCGCCTCGTCCGCCACGGCTCGCAACAGTCCGTCGATGCAGCCGCGGTTCCACCGGCGCCGGTCGGCGTACAGACGTGTGTGGGTGTGGAACTCCGGGTCGGGGTCGTCCTGCTCCGACTCGGTCCACCAGCGGATGCCGTCGGGGTGCAGCATCGGTCGTGGAGTCGGGTAGCCCGCGGACCAGGTCGGTGTGCCCGACCAGTCCATGGTCACCACGAACACATCCGTGTCCGCGAACAACTCGTCGAGGATCGTGTTGTACCGGTCCAGCACGATCGCGTACTCGTCCTCGGTCTCCGGGTAACGCTTCGAGCCGGGAAGGCTGTGGAAGCGCACCCAGCGATCCGCGTATCTGGTGCGGAACGTGTGAGCGGCGGGAGGGCCCGACGGATGCCGTTCCCTCCACAAAGCCGCCAGGAGATCAGGGTCGATGGCGACACTCCCCTTTGGCCGGAGCCACACCGATCGGACAGGAGACACCGGTCCCGCCGTGGCCGTTGATGTCGCGGTCAAGATACTGCCGGCGGTAGCCGTCCGCCGGGCGGAACGTACAGCCCGCCGAGCAAGGCAGGCGCCCACCTCGATCGCGGTGGACACGGGCTGCGCCTGCGCGGTGGACCGGGGAAACTTATTGGGGCGGCACTGTCGAGGCGAGGATCATGGTCCCGTGATGAAGTGGACGAAGGAGACCCCCCCGGTCAGGCAGTCCGAGCATGAGCCGGAACTCTCGGCCTACCAACGGGTGATGAGGAACCGGCTTCTCGCAGCCCCCGTGGTGCCCGCACCCGAACCCTGGCGGCCCGTCTTCAGGTACGAGTACGGCGTCCCTGTCGGCGGACTGCTCGGGATCGGCTTCGCAAAGGACCCCGACACCGGCCACGATCTGGTGATGGTCGTCTCCCAGGACGGGCACGGTCTCTTCGACGCCGTGACCGGCGAGAAGATCGCCAGGGACCGCGACCCCGCTCCCGAGGACAGCACCCCCGACGCCGTCGCCGACCTGCCCTGCCCCGGGCTGGGGCCGATCACCGGAAGCCGCGTACGCATCGCCGGGCTCTTCGGTGGCGGGCTGCACACCACCACCGAAGACGGCTGGACCCTGGAAGTCGTCACCCCGGCCTGGCCGAACGATCGGATCCTGCTGTCCCGCGACGGCGGGCTCCCCCACGCGGGTCCGCACGGAGAGGAGTGGTGGCACATCTTCCACTCGTACTACTCCACATTCCGCGCAGCCGGCTTCTCCCCCTCCGGCCGGACGATCGCTGTAGCCACAAGCAGTGACCTCTCCCTGTGGACCCGTGGAGCGAACACCGGCACCAGCCGCTCCAACAGTACCGAGACCTGACCGCAGGGGCGGCAGCCGGGCCATGCCGTGTCAGCCGTCAAAGCGGATCCACTTGAGCGGCGTGCCGCC
>NZ_JAYWVC010000266.1:0-9238 GCF_036281785.1 Streptomyces chiangmaiensis
GCGCTAGCGTGCCCCCATGGATCGCCTAGGTCGTGCAGCGGTGAACATGGCTCTCGGAGAGCAGGCCACCGAGGACCTGCCGATGATTGCTGCACTGGCGGTGGCTGATGGCCTGGACAGCCCTGCATTGGTCGAGTTGGCAGGCCTCTCTCGACGGGACCCGCCAGCCGACATCCGAGATCTCTTCGTGCAAGCCATGGCTGAACTGGGCCGTCCCGTTCCCGGGGTCTCGGACGCCTGGTGGGAGCGAATGTTCGATGCGGCGCGGGGGATGTTGAGCGGCTCCCTGACCCACTACGAGGCCAGCAATGAGATCTACTGGTGCGCCTGCCACCTAGAACGAACGGATGCCGCGATCGAACTGGTCGACCTTTTCTGCGGGCTGTGGAGCAACTGGGAAGACTGGCCGGATGAGCGTGCAGCCATCGAACAGGACATGCGCCTGGCTGCTGCGGACCTTCTGCGCAGCCATGGCGAGCAGGCGCCTGAGTAAGCGGGACTGCTCGCCCGGCACGCTGACCTTCTGATCCGTAGCTCTATGGGGAACGGCCGTTGGCGGTCATACCGGTTGTGACTCGGCCCTTCGAGGGCACTATCGGCTGGGTGCGGTTGCTGAGGTTGCTGTACTCCGCTGCTGTACGCGCTAGAGCTCGACCAGTCTTGGGCGGGCATCTGGGCGCCCGTACGTCAGGATGCGCGGCAGCACTTCGCGCATGCGTGCCACGTCCGCCGCTGGCGCATGGAGCAAGGCCTCGACGACGGGATCGGCCAAGCCGAGGGCGTCCAACGACGAAGGATCCAATGTCACCCGCAGCACATTGCCGTCCAGTTCCACCTCGCGTACACAGCCGTAGGCAGTCCCCTGGTCGGGTGTGACAAGACAATGTGTGTCCATGCCCAGGGACACTTCCTGCGCATCGGGCTCGCCGAAGTCGCACATGAACAACAAGGAGAACCCCTCCTCGTCGTTCGACTCGGCCACTCCCGCCATCACACAGTCGTCTTGGTCCGGATCATCGAACCCGCAAGCAAGCTGCGCCGTGAATCTGTACGCCATGCGGGTGTTTCTAGCACTCCAGGCTGACAGCTTCGATTACATCGGGGAATGGGCGGGGCACTTCGATGACGAGCTCAAGCAACGGAGGCGACGCACACTTTGTCGGGTGCATCGCCCCGTTGTTTGGAGCTCTGGCCTCATCCTTATCAGGTCGATCACACGGTGTCGGCAACGGCGGCCAACGCTCTCTGCGCCTGGCCTGATCGTCCACTGCGGTGCGGCCTGGGTCACAGCTGTTCGCGCTTGTTGGTGTCAGCCGTTGGTGTCAGCGCAGAGGGGCGGTCTTGACAATCCGCCCCGGAGCACTGGGTAGTTCTGTTCCGCCTACGTCGCCGCAACGGTGCTGTCATCCACATCGTCAGTCCGACGAGGGACAAGATGATTGTCCCCCCGATGACGGTAGGGACGGCCGCCACGAGAAAGAAGGTAAGAAGCAGCTCCCCCCACGTCAACTCCTCAACCATCGTGCTCCCGCCCTGTGTCATGAACGCCATGACGCAGGCAGGCAACGATCAGTTCCATAGCTATATGTGGATCGGTCGTTACTGGAACGGTCATACCGGCCGCGCACGGGCTCGCAGCCTCAGCCCACCACCCTCCCCAGCTCCCGTCCCGTCCGCCGTCGACCCACACACCGTGGAGCGGGCGTGGTTCATGGCGTCCAGGTGGAGCGCGCCACTGTACGAACGACCTGGACGCCATGGGCCGCGTCTGCTCGGCTCTGCCTGGGTCGACGGTGGACGGGACGGGAGCACTCAACGCACGCCACTACGGGCCCGCAGTCGGCCATGGCGCCCCCTCCATCCCGGTGCCGGCCGATCCCCCGCCGGAGGCAATGCCTTGACCGGGGCCGCACTCTGCGGTGATCGACTCATGGCCTCCGGCCCTATCCACAGTGGGCGCGCGACGGCGCAGCGCGGGCGGAGCGGGCCGAAGGCAGGAGCGGCGCCCGGAGCGGCGCCGGGTAGCGCGCCCGGCGAAGCGGAGCGCAGCCGGGTGCCTTGATGAGGTAGAGAAACCTGTAACAGCTCGCGCGGGGTCACGCGTCGAAGTCGTACTCCAGGATGTAGGAGGCGGCATCGAGCGTCATCTCGTTGATCTCGACGGGGCGGCCTTCGTCTGCGAATGCGGTGCGGCAGATGAGGATGACGGGCGTGCCCGCGGAGATGCTCAGCTGCGCTGCTTCGTGCTTCGTGGGCATGCGCGAGCGGATCTCCTCGCGGAAGTGCACTGGCTTGTAGCCGAGTTCGGCAAGCCGTGCGTACGTTCCGCCGGGGCCCGTGTCTTCCTGAGTGATTGCGGATCCTGCGACCACTGACGTGGGCAGGTAGCTCGTCGCGAGCAGGACGGGCTTCCCGTCCAGGACGAACCGCCGGCGCCTCACGCAGACGCTGTCATCCTCGGCCAGATCGAGGACCAGACTGACGCGCTCGGGAGCGGCCTCCTCGGACACCGTCACCTGATCCACAACTAGTGCACGGCTCTCGATGTCGGCAGACCAGATAGAGCGGCCACTTCCCCACTGCTCCTGTGACAGTCGCTGGATGCCCCGGCGTCGCAGGGGTCGGAAGTCTCGTACGAACACGCCCGCGCCCTTGCGTGCTTCGGCGACGCCTTCGTCCTTGAGCACGCCCAGGGCCTGGCGGGCCGTCATGCGGGCCACGCCGTGCTCGGCCATCAGGTCGTTCTCTCCCGGAAGCCGGTCACCGGGACCGTACTCGCCCGACTGGATCGCCTCACGTAGAGCGTCCGCGATCCGCTGGTACTTCGGCCGACGATCGTCATCGGGGTTCGTCATTCCGGGGCCCTCCTCTCTTCTCTAGACAGCCTAGGCCATGTGTGTGGGCACCCGCTCGGTGCGTGTAGCCACAATCCTCCGCTTCGAACATCTCTATACTTGACGTCTCTAGAGATCTCCGCTCCAATGGAGATGTCTAGAGAGGTCGCATAGGGCGGCCTCCCGGAACGAGGGATGTGCTCATGCCGTCTTTCAAGATCGACCTTTCGACCGCTGTGGTGTTCGTGGCGACTGCGCCCGTGCCGAAGCTGGTCAACCAGAAGACCGGTGAGCGGGCTGTGGACCGGGAGACCGGTGCGGGTCTGTCCACTGTGGGTCTGCTGGTCTCGGATGAGGGGGAGGGGAACCTGTACCAGGTCACCATCCCCGAGACGGGTTTCCCCGAGGGCCTGGCGCCGGGCATACCGGTCAAGGTCGTCGGGCTGAAGGCCCGTGATTGGGAGAACGAGTTCAACGGGCAGAAGCGGCACGGGATCTCGTTCCGCGCTGTCGCGGTCACGTCGGCGGTCTGACGATGACCGACGTCTCGATGTGGCTGGAGGCCACGGGAGCCTTAGCGGGGGCTGGCGGACTCGGCTACGCGAAGGTACGCGCTCCGCGCGTGTACTGGTCGCTGGTCGGGCTGCCGGTCACCTGGGGCCGGTTCACGATCACGTACCGCTCGACGATGGACGTGTGCGGGCTGACGGTGCAGCCGTCGCGCCTGCGGGCGTTCCTCACGAAGAACGTGGCCCATCGTGAGGTGCTGCCGGTCCCGCCGAAGGTCCGCCGGGTTCGCGGAACGTCGACGGGGTTGCGGGTGACCCTGCGGCTTCCCGCCGGTCTGGAACCGGCCGACCTGGTGGCGGCCTCCGAGCGGCTGCGGCACGCGTGGGGCGTCCACTCCGTGACCATCGCCGAGACCAAGCCGGGGTATGTCGAGCTGCGTATGACGGGCTATGACGTGCTGCGGCGGGTGCAGATGCCGCGCGGGGCAGGCCCGGAGGGTCTGGCTGTTCCGGTGGCTTTGCGGGAGGACGGGACCGCGTTCGTCCGCGACTACCGCAAGGTGCCCATGGCGCTGACCCTGGGCGCCAACAACTCCGGAAAGTCCGTCTACCAGCGGAATCTGATCAAGGGCTTGGCGCGGTTGCCGGTGGCGCTGGTCGGGATCGACTGCAAGCGCGGTGTCGAGCAGTCCGCGTACGCGCCTCGCCTGTCGGCCCTGGCCACCACACCGGATGACTCCGCGTCCCTGCTGGATGTGCTGGTGGCGGAGATGGAGTCCCGCTTCGACCTGCTGAGCCTGCACGGCGTCTCCGACGTGTGGGACCTGCCCGAGTCGCTGCGGCCGGTGCCCGTGATCGTCCTGGTCGATGAGGTGGCGGAACTGTTCCTGATCGCCTCCCGCAAGGATGAGGAGCGGCGGGAGCGGATCGTCACCGCCTTGATCCGGCTCGCGCAGATGGCCCGCGCGGTCGGCATCCACCTGGAGATCTGCGGCCAGCGCTTCGGCTCCGAGCTGGGCAAGGGCGCGACCATGCTGCGGGCCCAGCTCACCGGCCGGGTGGTGCACCGGGTCAACGACAAGCAGACCGCTGAAATGGGGCTCGCCGACGTGGCGCCGGACGCGGTCCTGGCCGCCGGTCTCATACCGGCAGAGCGCCCCGGAACAGCGGTTGCGGCGGATTCCTCGGGGGGCTGGGCGAAGATCCGCACCCCGCACACCTCCCGCGCTGAAGCCATGGCGGTGTGCCGGGAGTTCGCCCACCTCGTCCCCGACTTCCCCGCCCTCGATCCCTTCCGTCCACGCGTGCCCGCCGACGCCCCGGCGTCCGGGTCCCTGGTCAAGCCGCTGCCGGTCACGGACTGAGAGGAGTGATCTGCCGTGAGCCGCTCGATCCGCCCCGATGCGGTCCTGATCCAAGCCGTGATCGCCGGTGCCCTGTCGTTCGCGCACCTGCATGATCTGGCTGCGGCTGCCGGACAGTCCGGGTGGAAGGCGTGGGCCTATCCGGTCTCGGTCGACCTGCTGTTGGTCGCCGCCTGGCGCCGACTGCGCACCGGCCGGGACCGCTCTTCCTGGACCTGGTTCGCGATCGCCCTGTGCGCCTCGCTCGGCGCCAACGTCGCCACCGCGGGCCTGCTCGACATGGACCACGTGCCGGCCTGGCTGCGCATCCTCGTCGCCGGATGGCCTGCCCTCGCCTTCCTCGGCGGAACCCTCCTCGTCCACGCCCCCGCCCCCAACACCCCGGACCCGGCAACGAACCCTGAACCAGCGGTGCCGGAAGTCGAGATGCAGCGCACCGATACACCCCAACCAGCTCCGGCCCCGGTCCCGGCGGCGGAACTGACCGCAGCATCGCCCAAGCCGCCCGCGTCTGCCCCGGCTGTTCCGTCAGCACTGCTCGACCACGCCCGATCGATCGCCGACGCGCACCGGAGCACGACGGGCGAGCCGATCACTGCCGATGCGCTCACTGCCCGGCTTGGTCTGCCCGCCTCGACCTGCCAGGCAATCGCCGCCCAACTCCAACTCACCTGATCCCGAAGGAGGCTCCGCCCCATGCGCCCGAATCGCTTCTACCGGGTGGTGCACATCGGGCCAGTCAAGGTCGGCACCTACAACAACGGCCGTGGCCAGACCAAGCACACCGCGGCCTGCACCGCCCCCGGCTGCGGCTTCTCCACCGAGCACCGCGACCGATCGGCCGCTGAACTCGCCGCCCGCACCCACCGCTGCAACGCCTGACCGAGAGGAGAACTCCCGTGTTCACCCCGAAGTACCCGACCCCGGACACCGCCCCCACGCCCACCACACTGCCGCAGCCATCCACCGCGACACCCCTGGTTCCCGCCTCGCAGACAAGTCCGGTCCCGGTCGCCCCGGCGTCGAACCGGCCCACTGTTCAGCTCACCCCGGGCAGCGCGCTCGCGCTCGCTGCCGGTGGCGGTGCTGTGGTCCTCGTCGTCGGCGCAGTCCTGGTCTCCATGCTCCTGGCCGTCGCCATCACCGGCGTCTCCGTCGCCTTGTGCGCGGTCGTCCTGCGCTCGCTCGTCAAGGACCTGCACAAACACTGAACGGCCCCGGGGCGGCTCTCTCGCCAAAGATCCGCCGCCCCGGTGCCTGCAACCACTTCCAGATCCAACAGACCCGAAAGGGAAGTCCCATCATGCTCCAGCACGCCCCGAACACGCCCGTATGCCGCGACTGCGACGGCTTCGCGGCCGTGGCCATCACCACTGGCACCCGGCACCGCGACGGCACCCGCGTCACCCTCCACGTCACCTGCCCCGCCTGCCAGGGCACCGGCCACACCGCCCCCGCCCACCTGCTCGCCCAGGCCCGGCGGTGACCACGTGAAGAGCCTCACCACCTCGGCCCACATCGAGCCGGACACCCGCTTCCGCGTCACCGAGTTCTCGGACAGCACCGACCCCTTTGTCAGCCTCCGCATCGGCGGTGACTTCGTCGAAATCGCACTGATCGCCACGCCCGGTACCTCCGAGACACTGCGCAACCTGGCTGCCGCAGCACTCGAAGCCGCCGACGCTCTGGACGCCCTGAACACCGACGCGCCGGAGGTGTCCGCGTGACCGACACCGCCACCGCGGCGGGCCTGGATGCAGCCACCCTCACCGACGTGCTCAGGGTGGCTGGCTCCGCCGACTTCGACCGCTGGCAAGAACAGATCCGCCGTACCGGCGGCTGCGCCGACCCGATCCGGCTCGCAGGCTCCACCAAGACGATCGACCCGTCAACCGGCACCGTCCTGCACCACTACACGACCGAGCACGAACCGGGCGGCATGCTCCGCATCGCATGCGGCAACCGCCGGGCCTCGCGCTGCCCGGCCTGCGCCTGGACCTACGCCGGAGACACCTACCACCTCATCCGCGCCGGACTCACCGGAGACCCCGACAAAGGCACCCCGCACACCGTCCGCGAGCACCCCCGCGTCTTCGCCACCTTCACCGCCCCCTCCTTCGGCCCCGTCCACAACCGCCCTGGCAACCGGCCTTGCGCCTGCGGCACCCGCCATGACGAGGACGCACCCGAACTCGGCACCCCACTGGACCCGGATACGTACGACTACGCGGGCGCCGTGCTGTGGAACAATCACGCCTCCGACCTGTGGCGCTACTTCACGATCTACCTGCGCCGTGAGATCGCGAAGCGGGCCGGGCTCACCCAGAAAACCGCCCACGAACAGTCCCGACTGTCCTTCGGCAAGGTCGCCGAGTACCAAAAGCGCGGCGCAGTCCACTTCCACGCCGTGATCCGCTTCGACGGACCCGAAGGACCCGACACCCCGCCCCCGGCCTGGGCCACCCTCGACCTGCTCACCGACGCCATCCACGCCGCAGCCGCCCGCGTCGCCGTCGACGTGCCACCCGCCGGTGACCAGCCCGCTCGCACGCTGCGGTGGGGCACGCAACTCGACGTCCAGCCGATCGGCGCCTTCGCAAACGGCGAAGACATCACCGAACAGGCCGTCGCCTCCTACGTCGCCAAGTACGCCACCAAGGCCGCCGAGACCACCGGCACCGTGGACCGCCGGATCGGCAACAAGGAAGCCCTCGTCCTGCTTGAGGTGCCCGACCACCCGTGCCGGCTCATCGAGGCCTGCCTCGACCTGCACGCGCTCTACCCCGAGCGGAAGTTACGGGACTGGGCCCACATGCTCGGCTTCCGCGGCCACTTCTCCACCAAGTCCCGCCGCTACTCCACCACCCTCGGCGCCCTGCGCCAGGTCCGCGCCGACTACCGCGCCGCCCAGCAACGCGCCGCGCTCGGCCTGCCCGACCCCGACGACGACCCGGAGGCAACCACGCTCACCCTCGCCCACTGGACCTACGCCGGCCACGGCCACACCCCCGGCGAATCCTGGCTCGCCGCCAACATCCACCGCGACATCCAACTCAACCGCGAAACCGCCCGCGAGGAACTGCCCGCTCTGCTCGACCTGGAAGGAGCTGCCGCATGACCACCGCTACGCCTGAGTTGATGACCGTCCCTGAGGTCATGGAACGGCTCAAGGTCGGTCGCACCAAGGTCTATGACCTGATCCGGACGCGACAGCTGGTGTCCATCAAGGTCGACGGCTGCCGTCGTATCCCCACGGACGCGGTGCGTGCCTTCATCACGGGTCAGATCGGAGAGGGTGCCTGATGACCAAGCGTCGTAGCCGTGGTGATGGCGGGCTGCATTGGGACGAGAACAGACGGCGGTGGATCGCCACGGCGAACCTCGGTTTCGATCCGAGCGGCAAACGGATCGTCAAGCGGGGGAGTGGCAAGACCAAGACGGAGGCGAAGAACAAGCTCAAGGAGGTCTTGAGGGACCACGAGGATGGCCTGGCGATCGCGCCTACGGGCTATACAGTCGGCGACGCCGTGAACGATTGGCTTGCGTACGGCCTGGCTAGCCGCGACCCACGCACGGTTGAGAAGTGCACCACCATGAGCCAGAAGCACGTGATCCCGGCACTGGGTGCCCGGAAGCTCCGAGACCTCAGCGCGGAAGATGTCGACCGTTGGCTGGCTGTCAAGGCCAAGATCCTCAGCACACGCACACTGCAAGAAGTCCACTCCTGCCTGAACCGCTCGGTCAAACGAGCCATGGCACGGGACAAGGTGAAGCGCAATGTCGTTGAGCTCTGCTCGGTACCTCAGGGGCAGCCGGGGCGCCCGTCCAAGGCGCTCGCCTTCGCCCAGGCCGAAGCGGTGCTGAGGGCGGCCGAGGGGAGCTCGATGCACGCGTACATCGTCGTCGCCCTGCTGACCGGCGCACGGACAGAGGAGCTGCGGGCGCTGACCTGGGACCACGTATTTCTCAAGGGAAAGCCGGACGCCGACCCGCCACAGCCGCCGCACATCGCCGTGTGGCGCTCGGTCCGGCGCGGTGGGGACACGAAGACCAAGAAGTCTCGTCGCACGCTCGCCCTGCCGGCGCGTTGCGTCGATGCCCTTTGGCAGCACTTCGAGGACCAGGGCTGGGAGCGGCTTGCCGCTGGTGACGAGTGGGATGAACACGGGCTGGTCTTCTCGTCGGCTGTGGGCAAGCCGCTCGACGCGACGAACGTGCGGCGGGCCTTTCGCCAGGCGCTCAAGGATGCCGAGGGAGTCAACGCTGACGAGTGGACGCCGCGGGAGCTCCGGCACAGCTTCGTGTCGCTGCTCTCGGACCGAGGGGTGCCCCTGGAGGAGATCTCTCGACTTGTTGGCCACTCCGGTACGGCCGTGACCGAGGAGGTCTACCGCAAGCAGATCCGCCCCGTGATCCAGACCGGCGCCGTGGTCATGGACGGCATCTTCAAGCGGGATCCGGAGCGGTAGTCACGCAGATAGACACGCAAACGAAACAGGCCAGGCACCTACTCACGTGAGTAGGTGCCTGG
>NZ_JAYWVC010000267.1:0-9223 GCF_036281785.1 Streptomyces chiangmaiensis
CGTGCGCCCTAGGCCTCTAGGCGAATCCTCCGCCGGAAACATTACATGACGCCGGGGAGTGCTAGCGAACTCGTTCGGGCCCCCGGCGATCGGGTACGCTGGGGGCCAGCCCCTCACGCGGCGCTATCTGACTGAACTCCCCCAGGGCCGGAAGGCAGCAAGGGTAGGTCGGCTCTGGCGGGTGCGTGAGGGGTCTTCTGCGTCGGCGGCCGGGGCGCGGGTGCAGGGCTCGGGAGCGGGCTCGGGCCGGTCGCTTTGTCAGCGGGCGCCTATAACCTCGTATGTGTGTCGTCTCTCGCGCTGTACCGCCGCTATCGCCCGGAGTCGTTCGCCGAGGTCATCGGGCAGGAGCATGTCACCGACCCGCTGCAGCAGGCGCTGCGGAACAACCGGGTCAATCACGCGTACCTGTTCAGCGGGCCCCGCGGCTGCGGGAAGACGACCAGTGCACGCATTCTGGCCCGGTGCCTGAACTGCGAGAAGGGGCCGACACCGACGCCGTGCGGCGAGTGCCAGTCCTGCCGGGACCTGGCCAGGAACGGCCCGGGGTCCATCGATGTCATCGAGATCGACGCCGCGTCGCACGGTGGTGTCGACGACGCCCGTGACCTGCGGGAGAAGGCCTTCTTCGGGCCCGCGAGCAGCCGGTACAAGATCTACATCATCGACGAGGCCCACATGGTCACGTCGGCTGGATTCAACGCTCTGCTGAAGGTCGTCGAGGAGCCGCCCGAGCACCTCAAGTTCATCTTCGCGACCACCGAACCCGAGAAGGTCATCGGGACCATCCGGTCGCGCACCCATCACTACCCCTTCCGGCTCGTGCCACCGGGGACCCTTCGGGACTACCTCGCCGAGGTGTGCCGGAAGGAGGAAATCCCCGTCGAGGACGGAGTTCTGCCGTTCGTCGTGCGCGCCGGTGCCGGGTCCGTGCGTGACTCCATGTCCGTCATGGACCAGCTGCTGGCGGGCGCGGGTGCCGACGGCGTGACGTATGCCATGGCCACCTCGCTGCTCGGATACACGGACGGGTCACTCCTCGACTCCGTCGTCGAGGCCTTCGCCTCCGGGGACGGGGCGGCCGCCTTCGAGGTCGTGGACCGTGTCATCGAGGGGGGCAACGACCCTCGGCGGTTCGTCGCCGATCTGCTGGAGCGGTTGCGGGATCTGGTGATCATCGCCGCCGTGCCCGACGCCGTCGAGAAGGGGCTCATCGACGCCCCGGCCGACGTACTGGAGCGTATGCAGGCGCAGGCGGGTGTCTTCGGTCCGGCCGAGCTCAGCCGTGCCGCCGACCTGGTCAACGAGGGACTCACCGAGATGCGCGGGGCCACCTCGCCCCGGTTGCAGCTCGAGCTGATCTGTGCCCGGGTGTTGTTGCCCGCGGCGTACGGGGACGCGCGGTCGGTCATGGCCCGCCTGGACCGTCTGGAGCGGGGCGTCGCCCTCCCCGGCGGTGGCGCCGGGCCCGCCATGGGGTACGTGCCGGGTCCCGAGGTGCACGGCGGCATGACCGGGGGGCCGGTGCCGCAGGATGCGGCACCCGTTCCGCTCGGCGGAGGACCGGCGGCGGCCCGTGCCGCCGTGCGGAACGGTGGTGCCGGGCCCGCTGGCGCGGGCGGTGCCGGTGGCCCGGCCGAGGCCGGTGCACCACCGGTGTCCGGACCGTCTCCGGCAGCGCAGGAGACCGCACCGGCCGCCCCCGCGGCGCCCCAGCCGGGGACCTCAGCCTCCGGCGCGCCCGGGGCCTGGCCCACCGCTGCCGCCGCGGGGGGCGGTCGACGGCCCGGCGGCTGGCCCACGGCGGCGCCCGCCGGCGGGGGACGGACCCCTGCCGCTCCGGGGCGAGGAGCCGCGCCCGCGACAGCCGCTCCGGCACCTGTCGCGTCCGTGCCCGCTTCCGGTGGTCTCGACCCCCGCACGCTCTGGCCGAACATCCTGGAGGCGGTGAAGAACCGCCGCCGCTTCACCTGGATCCTGCTGAGCCAGAACGCCCAGGTGGCCGGCTTCGACGGCACCACACTGCAACTCGGCTTCGTGAACGCGGGCGCCCGTGACAACTTCCTCAGCAGCGGCAGCGAGGACGTGCTGCGGCAGGCGCTGGCCGAACAGTTCAACGTGCAGTGGAAGGTGGAGGCCATCGTCGACCCGTCGGGTGGCTCGGCACCGCCGGCCACCGCGAGCTCCGGGTTCGGCGGCTACCAGCCGGGAGGAGGCGCCGGTCCCGGCGGTGGCGCCTCGGCAGCGCCGCGCCCCGCGGCCGAGCAGCCTGCCCCGCCGGCGCGTCCGGCCACCCCGGCGGCCTCCGCTCCGGCGCCCACGGCCCCTGCCTCGGCTCCGGCCACGCCCCCCGCCGATCGGCATGTGGTCGCCCCCGAGGACGACATGCCGGAGGACGACGACCCCGACCTGGACGAGTCGGCCCTGTCGGGCCATGAACTGATCGTCCGGGAGCTGGGAGCCACCGTGGTGGAGGAGTTCTCGAACGAGTAGCGGGAGCGAGCAGGGCCACCGGCCGGGGGCGGTGCGTGTCCCCTTCCTTTCGGGAGGAACCTACGAACATCCGTCCCGGTGCCCTTCGGCGGCCCCCACAAGGTCACCCCGCCCCGCCGGTTAGGCTGACCCCCGTGAAGGTCCTCGTCATCGGTAGCGGCGCCCGCGAACACGCCCTGTGCCGTTCCCTCTCCCTCGACCCCGACGTCACCGAGCTGCACTGCGCCCCCGGAAACGCGGGCATCGCCGAGGTGGCCCAGTTGCACCAGGTCGACGCCCTCGACGGACAGGCCGTGGCCGCGCTGGCCACCGAGCTCGGGGTCGGGCTGGTCGTCGTGGGCCCGGAGGCCCCGCTCGTCGCGGGCGTCGCCGACGTGGTGCGCGAGGCGGGGATCCCCGTCTTCGGACCCTCCGCGGAGGCCGCCCAGCTGGAGGGCTCCAAGGCCTTCGCCAAGGACGTGATGGCGGCCGCGGGCGTACCCACCGCCCGTTCGTATGTCTGCACGAACGCCGAAGAGGTCGAGGAGGCGCTCGACGCCTTCGGTGCCCCCTATGTGGTGAAGGACGACGGCCTCGCCGCAGGCAAGGGCGTCGTCGTCACCAGCGACCTGGAGGCCGCGAAAGCGCACGCGGCCGGATGCGGGCGCGTGGTCGTCGAGGAGTACCTCGACGGACCCGAGGTCTCCCTGTTCGCCGTCACCGACGGGGAGACGGTCCTCCCGCTCCAGCCGGCCCAGGACTTCAAGCGCGCCATGGACGGCGACGAGGGGCCCAACACCGGCGGCATGGGGGCGTACTCGCCGCTCCCGTGGGCCCACCCGAAGCTGGTCGAAGACGTCCTGCAGATGGTTCTCCAGCCGACTGTCGACGAGATGCGCCACCGTGGCACCCCCTTTTCCGGACTGCTGTACGCGGGCCTGGCGATCACCTCGCGCGGCGTCCGGGTCATCGAGTTCAACGCCCGGTTCGGCGACCCGGAGACCCAGGTCGTCCTCGCCCGGCTGAAGACCCCGCTCGCCGGTGTACTGCTGGCCGCGGCGAACGGCACCCTCGCCGACCTGGAGCCCCTGCGCTGGCGCGAGGACGCCGCGGTCACCGTGGTCGTGGCCTCGCACAACTACCCGGGCACCCCGCGCACCGGTGACCCGATCACGGGTCTCGACGAGGTGGTGGCCCAGGACGCCCCGCACGCCTACGTGCTGCACGCCGGCACCCGGCGCGAGGGCGACGCCGTGGTGAGCGCGGGCGGCCGTGTGCTGTCCGTCACGGCGACCGGCGCCGACCTCGCCCAGGCGAGACGGCGGGCGTACGCGGCGGTGGACCGCATCGGGCTCGAGGGCTCCCAGCACCGCACGGACATCGCGGCGAAGGCCGCGCAGGCCGGCGCCTGAGCCGAAGCCATGGCGCTGCCCGGCGATGAACCCCGCGGGCCCCGGATCCGTCTCACGATCCGGGGTCCGTGTCGTGAGGCGGGACCCGGAATCCGTGTCGGAGTCGCTGCGCGTCGGTGTGCAATTCGAGGTCTGGTCGTCGCCCTGCGTCATCCACCTTTCCCCAAAGCCATTCCATCGAGTGAGCGGTGACCTATCCGGCTGACGAGGTTCGGGGCCCCAACTAGGGTGCGGCGCAAGCGTTCCGGCACTTGGCCCACCGGCATTGCGATGTCGGTGACGGGTGCCACAGTGGGGGAGTGAGCAACGCACAGACGTCCGGCGACGACCTCTGTGACGGGGACCGTCACGGCGCAGGTCGCATGGGACAGAGGCGGAACATAGGGGGTGACGTCCGGTCGTGACCGGATTGGGTGTGGAGGCCGGCGCGCAGGCCGCGCGTTCCCGGGCCCTTGCCGTACTGCGGATCCGCAGCAGGGCACTGGCCGTCGCTCTGCTGCCCGCCGCCGTCGCCGTCGTGCTCCTCGTGGGCCGCTCCACCGGTCACATCAGCGGTGGGCAGTGGGGGGTCGTCGCGCGCTGGGCCGCGACCGGCGTCGCCGCGGTGGTCCTGCTCGCCGCCGGCGGTATCGCCCTCGTCGTCGCCCGCGCCCGTCCGGCCGTCAGCCCCACAGTGCCGATCACGGAGGACTCGGCCCCCGATCTGTACCGGATGGTCCGGGACCTGGCCGATCGCCTCGACGTCCCCGCCCCGTCCGCCATAGCGCTCACCCCGGACTGCGACAGCTGGCTGGAGGACCGCACCCATCCCGCCCACGGCCCGCCGCTCCGGTCGGGAGACGAGATATCCGGCCCACGGGGCATACGCGGTCTGCCGTCCTCCCGGCACCACCGGGCTCCTGCGGCGCCCGTGCTCGTGATCGGCTCCCCGTTCCTGTGGTGGATGCGGGTGGGCGAACTGCGCGCGGTCCTCGCCCCGGTCGTCGCCGGTACGGGGCCGTCGGCACACCCGGACATAGCCGCAGCCCGTCGTTTCGTCCGAGGCCTGGACGCCGCCGTCGCCGTGACCTCGACCCCCACGCACAGACCCCTGATCCGTGCGGTGCTGGGCGGGGTCGGCTGGGTCGCCCGTCTGCTGCTGCGAAGCTGCCGAGGGCATGCGGAGGAGATGGAACGAGGGGTTGCGGCCGCCGCGGCCGAGCGTGCCCAGGCTGTGGACTACGGTCTGCGGATCGTCGCGCAGGAGCAGGTGGGTCTGGCCTATGCCGGCTGGGACCGGTTGCTGACCCGGGTCGCGTTGCCGGCCTGGCGAATGGGGCGCTGGCCTTCGCGGCTGGACGCGGGCGTGGTCGCGGCGCTCACCGAGCTCTCCCGCCGGGACCGCCTGGCCGAGGGATTCGCCTCCCGTCTGGGTGAGCGGCCGGCCTGCGACCTCCTGGAGGAGCCCGGAGCGGTGGACGAGGCTGCCTCGCTGCTGGCAGCACGCCTCTTCCACGGCGGTCCGGTGGCGCCCGGCCCGGACTGGGCTCCGGTGGACTGGCAGGAGTACCCCGACGAGGTCGTGGACCGCAAGTGGCGCGCGGATGCGGCCCGACTCCACCGGGTCCTGGACGCCTTGGGCGTCCACCGCACCACCCGCACGACCGTGCCCGACGCGGGCGGGCCGACGCTGGAGCGGGTGCTGGAGTATCTGGCGGTCCGGACGGGCGATCGCGAGGGCGATGTTCCGACGGCCGGGAGCGGATGCGCCGGCGTACCCACCCCGTACCCCGACAGTGCGCCCGGCAGGGCGGCCCACGGCCAGGGCGCGGAGGGCGCTTCCGACGGCGTGAGCGCGCCCGGCGGGGCGACCGTCCCCGACGCGGGCGCGGATTTCCGTGGCATGAGCGTGCGAGGCGAGTCCGTCGGCGTACCCGGCGGTCACACGAGCACTGGTGCCGTGTCCGCCGCCGGTTCCCTGTCCGGCAGCGAGGAGGACGGCGCGGTCGCCGGTGCGCGGACCGCCGCCGTCATCGCCGGACTCAGTGCCGAGGTCGCATGGGAGGAGTCGGCCGTCGCGGCGACACCGGGCCGGGCCGCAGGACACCCGCCGGCGCCCGACCGCACGGTGTGGGACGACGCGTTGCTCCCGCTGTTCCCCCTCCAGCCGCCCCGCACCGGCCGCGAACTGCTCGTCGACCATGTCGCCGCGATGGTGTGCTGCGCCGCGATGGACACGGCCGGAGCCGTGCCCGGTCTCGACTGGCTGGACGGCCCGTCCCTGGTGGTCAGAGGCGAACGTGCGACCGACCTGGCCCCCCGGGTGCTCACCCTCGTCGAGGAGGGCGACCCGGGGCCGCTCCGCACCTGGCTGCTCCACCTCGGCATACGTCCCGAGAAGCCGGTCCGGTTGGTCTGACGTCCGCCTCCGGCGGCCACGCGACTCGGCCCGTCACCCGGTCCCCCCGGGGGGGACTCTTCCGTCCCGTAGGCCCACCGTCACCCTTCCTGTCGAGCCGGACGTGGCCCTTGGTGCCCCCACCCCGCCCACCTGCGGTGATGCCCCTCCTCATGGCGCCCGGCCCCCGATCCCTGCCGGAGAATCCCATTCCGTTCACGTCAATTCGCGACGAACGGTGACGGAGTGCGTGCGTAATGTGATGTGCTGGGACCGTTCGCGTACGACGCAAGGGCTTACGACGGCTGACGGGGTCGAGGGAGGGGACACGCATGGGGTCGGAACACATCCGCCGCTGGGAGTCGGGCGCTCTCGCACACGCCGTGACGGATCCTTTCGGCCAGGGCCCTGTCCCCTGGCTCCGGGGCAGCGAGACATACTTCGACGACACAGGCCAGGTGGTCCCCTGGTACGTGGATCCGGCCCCGGCCCACGTTCCGTCCCAGGGCCACAAAGGAGCGCGGATCCCGGCGCCCCGCACCGGTGGCCCCCGCTCCGCCGACGACGTCCACCGCCAGATCAAGGGCTTCACCTCCACCGGCGGGGTCGCGCCCGGCGAGGCCATCGACTTCCGCATCACCGTGGACCCACCCCAGGAGTTCGCCGTCGACGTGTACCGGATCGGGCACTACGGCGGCGACGGGGCATCCAAGATCACCACCAGCCCTCGTCTCTCCGGCATCGTGCAGCCCCCTCCGCTGACGGCCGACCGCACGGTCTCCTGCCACCACTGGTGGCTCTCCTGGCGGCTGCAGATCCCGTCCCACTGGAGCATCGGCGCGTATGTGGCGGTCCTCACCACCACCGACGGCTACCGCTCCCACGTCCCTTTCACCGTCCGCGACAACCGGCCGGCCGACCTTCTCCTGCTGCTCCCGGACATCACCTGGCAGGCGTACAACCTCTACCCGGAGGACGGCCGCACCGGTGCCAGCCTCTATCACGCCTGGGACGAGAACGGCCGGCTGCTCGGCGAGGCGGACGCCGCCACCACGGTCTCCTTCGACCGCCCGTACGCGGGCGCGGGTCTCCCGCTGCACGTGGGGCACGCCTACGACTTCATCCGCTGGGCCGAGCGCTACCACTACGACCTCTCCTACGCCGACGCCCGTGATCTGCACGCCGGCCGTATCGACCCCACCCGCTACCGCGGCCTCGTCTTCCCGGGCCACGACGAGTACTGGTCGTCGCAGATGCGCCGCACCGTGGAACTCGCCCGCGAGAACGGCACCTCGCTCGTCTTCCTCTCCGCCAACACCATGTACTGGCAGGTGGAGTTGGGGCCGTCCCCGTCCGGTGCCCCCGACCGCCTGCTCACCTGCCGCAAGCGTCGCGGCCCGGGGAAGCCCACGCTGTGGCGGGAGATCGACCGTCCCGAGCAGGAGACCATCGGCATCCAGTACGCGGGCCGGGTGCCCGAGCCCCACCCCCTCGTCGTCCGCAATGCGGACCACTGGCTGTGGGAGGCGACCGGCGCCGAGGAGGGCGACGAGCTCGCGGGGATGGTCGCCGGGGAGGCGGACCGTTACTTCCCGCGCGCGCCACTGCCCGAGCATCAGGGCCGCATCCTCCTCGCTCACTCCCCGTACCGGGACAGCGAGGGCATACTGCGGCATCAGGAGACGTCCCTGTACCGAGCTCCCTCCGGCGCCCTGGTCTTCGCGTCCGGGACGTTCGCCTGGTCGCCCGCACTGGACCGCCCCGGCCACGTGGACGCCCGTATCCAGCAGGCGACCGCGAACCTCCTTGACCGCATCTGCAAACGGGACTGACTCCGTCCCGTCCCGGCCCCGCGGACCGGCTCGCTCCTCGCATACGGGAGAATCGAGCCAATTGGAGAGAACCACGGGGAGGAACCGTGTCCGGATTCGTCGAAAAGCCCGAGCCCGTCGAGGTCCCGGGGCTGGTGCATCTGCACACCGGAAAGGTGCGGGAGCTGTACCAGAACGAGGCGGGCGACCTCGTGATGGTCGCCAGCGACCGAACGTCCGCGTTCGACTGGGTGCTGCCGACCGAGATCCCGGACAAGGGCCGGATCCTCACCCAACTGTCGCTCTGGTGGTTCGACCAGCTCGCCGATCTGGTCCCGAGTCACGTCCTGAGCACGGAACTGCCGCCGGGCGCCCCCGCCGACTGGGCCGGCCGCACTCTCGTCTGCAAGTCCCTGCGGATGATCCCCGTGGAGTGCGTGGCGCGTGGCTACCTCACCGGCTCGGGGCTCCTCGAGTACAACGAGTCCCGCACCGTCTGCGGCCTTGCCCTCCCCGAGGGCCTGGTCGACGGCTCGGAGCTGCCCGCGCCGATCTTCACCCCCGCCACCAAGGCCGCGGTCGGCGAGCACGACGAGAACGTCTCCTACGAGGAGGTCGCCCGCCAGGTCGGTGCGGAGACGGCTGCCCAGCTGCGGCAGACGACCCTTGCCATCTACGGCCGCGCCCGGGCCGTCGCACGCGATCGCGGGATCATCCTGGCGGACACCAAGTTCGAGTTCGGCCATGACGGCGACACCCTCGTCCTCGCCGACGAGGTCCTCACCCCGGACTCGTCCCGCTTCTGGCCGGCCGACCGCTGGGAGCCGGGCCGGCCCCAGGCGTCGTTCGACAAGCAGTTCGTGCGGGACTGGCTCACCTCCCCCGCCTCCGGCTGGGACCGCGTGAGCGAGCAGCCCCCGCCGCCGCTGCCCCCGGAGATCGTGGAGGCGACCCGGGCGAAGTACATGGAGGCATACGAGCGGCTGACCGGCGTCCGCTGGTCCTAGTGCGGCGACCGGAAAGGTTCACCGGCAAACCTTTCCGGCCACAGCACTAGCCGATCACGGGCCCGGCGACCCGCCGGGCCACGGCTGCCACCCCACCCGCAAGACGCAGAAGCCCCCCGGCCTGGGCCGGGGGGCTTCTGCTCA
>NZ_JAYWVC010000268.1:0-9156 GCF_036281785.1 Streptomyces chiangmaiensis
CGACACGCGTCGCTGCGCGATGGGCCGGGCCGGCACCTCGGGGACGCCCAAGGAAACGGCGGTCATCACATCACCGCTGCTTTCCGGTGGTCATGGTCTCGCGCGCGGCCCTTAGGGACTCCTTCAGGGAGCCCATGGTGGCGAGCACGGCGGTCGGCTCGTATCCGCAGTGCGCCATGCAGTTGGCACAGCGCGGGTCCTTGCCGCGGCCGTACTGGTCCCAGTCGGTCTCCTCGAGCAGTTGCTTGTACGTGGCCACGTACCCGTCGCTCATCAGATAGCAGGGCTTCTGCCAGCCGAAGAGTGAGTAGCTCGGGATCGCCCACGCGGTGCACGGGAAGTCGACCTTGCCCTCGAGGAAGTCCAGGAACAGCGGGCTCTGGTTGAGCCGCCACCGCCTGCGGTTGCCGCCCGCGAAGGCCTTCTTGAACAGCTCACGGGTCTGCTGGACACCGAGGAAGTGCTCCTGGTCGGGGGCCTTCTCGTAGGCGTAGGCGGGCGAGAGCATCATCTCGTCGACCTGCAGGTCGTCGTTGAGGTAGTTCAGCACCTCCACGATGGTCTGCGGGGTGTCCGTGTTGAAGAAGGTCGAGTTGGTGGTGACCCGGAAGCCGCGTCGCTTGGCCTCCTTGATGGCCTCCACCGCCTCGTCGAAGGTGCCCTCCTTGGCCACCGAGGCGTCATGCCGCTCGCGCAGCCCGTCGATGTGAACGGCCCAGGCGAAATAGGGGGAGGGCTTGAACTTGTCCATCTTCTTGCGCATCAACAGTGCGTTGGTGCACAGGAACACGAACTTCTTCTTGGCCACCAACTGCCGTACGATCTCGTCGATCTGCGGATGCATCAACGGCTCACCACCCGCGATGGACACCATGGGGGCGCCGGACTCGAGAACCGCTCCCACGGCCTGGGCGACGGGCATGCGCTGCTTGAGCACACCTGCCGGATGCTGGATCTTCCCGCAGCCCTCGCACTTGAGGTTGCAGGCGAAGAGTGGTTCCAGCTCGACCAGCAGCGCGAACTTGTCCCGCCTCTTGAGTTTCTGTTCAAACAAATACGTAGCGACCTTGATGGACTGGCGCAGCGGCATGGCCATCTGGCTCACCTCCGAGGGAGCAGCAAAGAACGGTGCCATTCGAAGAAAGCGGGAAGGACGGCACGCAGGACGCGGAAAGCTGATATTCCACCGCGCAAGGTGCCGATACGGACAAGTTCATGTTCTGGAGCGTCCACGACCACCCGGACGGCCGCAACCGGGCGCGCTCCCGCGCGCACGGCGCTGTGAATCGTGGCCGCGGACTCCATGTCGACCGCGATCGCGCCGGTCGCGAGCAGCTCAGACCGCTCCTGACCTCGGACGACGTGGTCCGAGCCGGTGAGCGGCCCGGTGTGGATGGTGCGCCCGGGCAGGGCGCGCGCGAGCTCCTTGACGAGCAGGTCGGTGCCGGCGCACGGGGTGGTGCCGCGCGGGTCCCGGGTCTCCTCGGCGACGACCAGGTCGCCGGGGTGCATGCCCGGGGCGAGGCCCGCGCAGAAGCCGGTGGCGACGACGGCCGCCCCGGCGAATGCGGGGTCGTCGAGCACCCGGGTGACCGAGCGTTCGGCCGCCCGGGGACCCATACCCGTACGGAGCAGGGTGATCGGCCCGTCGGCACCCGTGTGACCGCCACTGCGCAGGGCGAGATGCTCGATGCCGAGCGCGCAGGCGATCAGCAACGGGGCCTGTTCGGGCTTCTGGCTCATCAGCTCCCCTTGGCCTCGGCGAACGGCTCGCCGTTGACGTAGCGGCCGAGCGCCGTGAGCGGGAAGACCTGCCGGTAGAGGTGGTAGTTGATGGAGAAGTCCCAGGGGAAGCCGGTGCCGGTGAAGTGGGGCTCGTCCCAGGACCCGTCGTCGTTCTGGGTCCGGGCGAGGAACTCGATGCCGCGCTCCACGGCCTTGCTCTCGCTCTCCTCCGCCGCCAGCAGCGCCAGCAGCGCCCACGCCGTCTGCGAGGCGGTGGAGGCACCCCGGCCGGTCCACTCCTGGACGTACCTGTAGGAGCGCAGGTCCTCGCCCCAGCCGCCGTCGTCGTTCTGC
Organism: Streptomyces chiangmaiensis; assembly: GCF_036281785.1. Classification (NCBI taxonomy): domain Bacteria; kingdom Bacillati; phylum Actinomycetota; class Actinomycetes; order Kitasatosporales; family Streptomycetaceae; genus Streptomyces; species Streptomyces chiangmaiensis. The sequence continues at coordinate 2,080 of NZ_JAYWVC010000268.1, forward strand.
ACGCCCTCCAGCCAGGACACGGCCCGTCGGATCGCCGGGTGCGAGCCGGGGATGCCCGCGGCCACCAAGGCCGGCACCACCGAACCTGTGCCATACACGTAGTTGACGCCCCAGCGGCCGAACCACGAACCGTCCGACTCCTGTTCGGCCAGCAGCCACTCGATGCCCCGGCGGGTGCGCGGGTCGTGGGAGAGTCCCTCGACCGCGAGCATCTCCACGACGTGTGCGGTGACGTCGGCGGACGGCGGGTCGATGACCTCGCCGAAGTCGCAGAACGGCAGCCGGTTGGGGAACGAGCTGGTGTTGTCGACGTCGAAGGCGCCCCATGCGCCGTTCTTGGACTGCATGCCGAGGTTCCAGCGCACCCCTCGCCCGATCGCCTGCTCGAGGCGCTCCGGATCGTGGTGCCGGACGCGGCGCAGCGCGAGGATCACCTCGGCGGTGTCGTCGATGTCGGGGTAGTTGTCGTTGTGGAACTCGAACGCCCAGCCGCCCGGCGGAAGTTGGGGGCGCTTGACCGACCAGTCGCCCGGCCGGGCAATCTCCTCGCCGAGCATCCAGTCGGCGGCCTTCACCAACTGCGGGTGGTCGGCGGGCACTCCCGCGTCGGCGAGTGCGATGGTCGCGAGGCAGGTGTCCCACACCGGGGACTGACACGCCTCGATCATGCGGGCGCCGTCCTCGCGCCACACGGCGAACCGGTCCAGCGACGCGATGCCCTCGCGCAACACGGGATGCTCGAGGTCGTAGCCGAGCAGGTGCAGGGCGATGATCGAGTACACCGCGGGCGGCTGGATCCCGCCCCAGCAGCCGTCGTTCTCCTGACGCTCGATGATCCAGCGCGAGGCGGCGTCCATGGCTGCCTTGCGCAGTCGGCGCGGGGCGACCTTGCGGTAGTGGTGCAGTGCCTTGTCGAGCCGCTGGAAGACACCGTCCCAACTCGCCACCGGGGCCGGCTCCCTGGCCGGACTGGGGTTGCTCGGGTCGGTGTGCAGCTCCTCGAGCGGGAACGGGGCCGGACGCACCGGGCGCTTCGCCGAGACGATGGTGAGCGGCACGATGGTCTGGCGCGCCCAGCATCCGAAGTCGTAGATGTTCAGCGGCATCCACTTCGGGAAGTAGATGAGCTCCGGCGGCAACTCCGGCAGGTCCTCCCACCTCCACCAGCCGAACAGGGCGAGCCAGATCCGGGTGAAGACTCGGGAGGCGGCGATGCCGCCCTGTTCACGGATCCACGCGGACGCTCGCGCCATGTGGGGCTCGTCCGGTGCGTCACCGGCCAGGCGCAGGGCCACGTACGCCTCGATCGTGGTGGACAGTTCGCCGGGCCCGCCGTAGAAGGTGGCCCAGGTGCCGTCCTCGCGCTGCTCACCGCGGATGAACAGCGCGGCGGCGTGCGTGGTCTTGTCGTCGCGGATGCCCAGGAACTGGCGGAGCAGGAGGTCCTCGGCGTCCATCGTGACATTCGTCTCGAGGTCGCCCTTCCACCAGCCCTGGGCGTCCTGCCCCGCGAGCAGGAAATCGGTCGCGCGCCGCATGGCGCGCTCGGCGGCGTCTCGAATACCGACCGGCCCGGCCGCCACCGGGAGCGGTTCGTCTGTTTCCGTGGCCGAGTCGGCGCGAGGCGGCAGTGCCCCGGTGCTTCCGTCGGTCGTCGCTGTCATGGCATCCCCTTCGTGCAGTCATTCAAGTCGTGCTGCTTTGGGTCCGCCGTCGGCCGGTGCGCGTGGACGATGCGGGTCCCCTCGCTCGCAGGACTCCCCTCACCCGAACGGAGTCGGGTGAGGGAGGAATCGAGAGCGGGGGAGGCACCGGCCGGCGACTACGCGAGGTGTGTTCGACCGATAGTGATCATCTCTTCCGTACGACGACGAAATCGGCGAGCGCCGTGAACTGCGCGCGCACCTCTTGGGGCATCCGGACCGATTCCAGGGCTTCGACGGCGATCGCATGCTGGCGACGCGCTTCCTGGGTGGTCCACTCGCGGCCGCCGGCCTCCTCGATGAGTGCGGCCCGCGCGGCGAACTCCTCCTCCGAGAAGTTCTCGAAGTCGCTGCTTTTGGCGTCCTCGGCGAGGATCTCCCCGAGCCGCTCGGAGGCGGGGCCGCCCGCCGCCAGCGCGGCAACCACCGGCAGGGACTTCTTTCGCTGGCGCAGGTCGCTCCAGGTCTGCTTTCCGGTGGCCTCCGGGTCGCCCCAGATGCCGAGGAGGTCGTCGACGGCCTGGAACGCCAGGCCGAGGTGGTAGCCGTACTTCTCCAGGGTGTCGGCGGTGCCGTCGTCGGCCCCGCCGAGGACGGCACCGATGGAGGAGGCGCAGGCGAGCAGGGCTCCGGTCTTGTTGCCCTCCATCTCCAGGCACTCCTCGACGCTGACGCGGTCACGGTGCTCGTAGGAGATGTCCTGGGCCTGACCGTCGATCAGCGCGCGTGTGGCCCTGGTCAGACGACGGGTGGCGCGGCCGGCCTCGACGGTGCCGAGCTCCAGCAGCACCTCGTTGGCCAGGGCGAACAGGGCGTCACCGACGAGGATGGCCTGCGCGGGACCGTGCACCTTCCAGACGGTGTCGCGGTGGCGGCGCTGTTCGTCGCCGTCCATCAGGTCGTCGTGCAGCAGCGAGAAGTTGTGCACCAGCTCGACCGCGACCGCGCCCGGTACGCCCACCTCGGGCGCTCGGCCCGCGGCCTGCGCGGAGAGCAGGGCGAGCGCGGGACGCACCGCCTTGCCGCCGTCGCCGTCCGCGGGGTTGCCCTCGGCGTCGATCCAGCCGAAGTGATAGGCGGCGACGGTGTCCATGGGCGGCGCCAGTCGGTCCACTGCCTCCCGCAGCACCGGGGTGGCCAGGGTCCGGCCGCGCTCCAGAAGCGCGGACACGTCCACCGCGTCGGCAGCCGTCTCGGCCGGGGGCACAGTGGGCACAGTCTCTCCTCTTGTCGCGATACCGGGGTTGCGGGGGCCCGCCCCGTGCGGACCGGCGCTCATGCCGCCTCCTCGAAGAGGTCGAGCAGATGTGCGCCGGACCGGCCCAGGGCGCCCAGCGCGGCGGCCGCCGCGCCGACTCCACTACGGACCGCACTTTCCATGGTCGCGGGCCACCCGGTGGCGGTCCACGCTCCGGCCAGATAGAGGCCGGGGGCCTTGGTGCGGGCGCTGGGCCGCAGCCGCCCGACACCCGGGGTGGGAGCGAACGTCGCCGTACGCTCCCGCGTCACGAAGAAGTCCTTGACCTCGGCGTCACGGGCACCCGGCAACAACCGTTCCAGCTCCGGCAGATAGCGCTCGCGGAGCACGGCGACGGGTTCGTCGATCTCGTCCTGTGCCGCCGACTGCGACAGTGCCAGGTACTGGCCCTCGCGCAGCCTCGAGGCCTCGGTGCGGTCGAAGACCCATTGGACCGGGGAGCCCAGCGCGGCGAAGAACGGCCTCCCGAGCACCTTGCGGTCGTAGACGACATGGACGTTGAGGATCGGCGCCGTGCCGATCTCGAGCAGCCGTTCGGGGGCGTCGAGGGCTCCGGCGGGCAGCAGACCGTGCGCCTCGCGCTGTGGGACGGCGAGGACGACCGCATCGGTTTCGATGCGCTCGCCGGGAACCTGAACGCTCCAGATCCCGTTTTCGTCAATGGAGATGGAGGTGACGCGTGTACGAATCTCGGTACGGACACCGGCGGAGTCGAGCGCCTTGCGGGCCAGCCGGTCGTGCAGTTCGCCCAGCGGGACGCGAGCCCATCCGATGTCGGCCGCACCCGGGTCGGACAGCAGTCCCGTCTTGAACACCATCGCGGCGAGCCCGAGCGAGGCGTCTTTGGCCACCGCGTTGAGGGTGGCGACCCCGACCAGGTCCCACAGTGCCTCGACGGCACGCGCCGACTGACCGTGCGCGGCCAGCCAGTTGCCGAAGTCCTGTGCGTCGAGCGCCGGATCCGCGAGGTCCAGCGCCCGGAGCGCGAGTGCGGCGCGCCCCACCTTGGCGCGCTCGACGAGGGAGAGGTGAGGGTAGGTGGCCAGGCTGCGCCCGAGGTGCAGGGGTACGGGCAGTGCGTCGCGCCGGAGTCTGCCCAGCCGTCGTCCCGGTGCGGCGTCCGCGTCGAGAACAGGTACGTCGAGACGATCCTGCAACGGGGCGAGCGCAGCCGCGTCGATGCGGTCGAGGAACCACCGGTACGCGGTGCAGCAGCGCAGATAGACGTGCTGGCCGTTGTCGACGGTCAGGTTGCCGCGCTCGAAGGAGAAGGCGAGGCCGCCGAGGCGGGGGCGTCCCTCCAGCAGGGTGACCCGCACGCCGGCATCGGCGAGCGCAAGCGCGGCCGTGATCCCGGCGAGCCCCCCGCCGACCACCACGGCGGAGGTCCCGGACGCCGACGGTGTCCCGGGGCGCCCAGAGGCGTCCGGGGCCAGGCCCTCCGGCAGTGTGCCGTCGCTCATCGTGGTTCCTCCCCTGCCGGTCCGCCGTGGTGCTTGAACCATGCACGGCAGGCCGTCGCAGTCAGGGACGCCGCGCCGCACCGGAGGGTTGCCTGCCGCTTTTCGGCGGCGGCATCACCTGGGAGCGGATTGTCCATCAGGCGCGCCTCCTGACGGTCCGCCGGGACACATTCCTCGCGTCCAGACCCGACAGGCCGCGCACGGCGACATATGCCTTCTCACGGCCGGGCAACGAGACCCGTCCGCGCAGCACGGCCTCCGGCTCGCGCTCGATACGGTCGAGGAGCCGACGGTAGATGCCGGCCATGGCGGCGACGCAGGCCCCGCTGCGCCGGTCGAGCATGGGCAACAGCCGGTAGCCCTCGGCGAAAAGGGCACGGGCCCGGCGTACCTCGAAGTGCACGAGGCCCGCGAAATCGGACCCCTCGGGTGGGGTCGGCCCGTGGAATCCGGCCGAGCAGCCGAACTTGGCCAGGTCGTCCGCGGGCAGGTACACCCGCCCACCCTCCGCGTCCTCGCGGACGTCGCGGAGGATGTTGGTGAGTTGCAGCGCGAGCCCGAGCGTGTCGGCATACTCCGCAGCACGCTCGGCTCCTCGCGCCCCCGGCTCGGTGCCGAACACACCCAGTGAGAGCCGTCCGATGGCCCCGGCCACACAGCGGCAGTAGACCTTCAGGTCGTCCCAGGTCTCGTAGGTCTCGCCGCGTACGTCCATGAGGACGCCGTCGATGAGTTCGTCGAGACCGCCGAGCGGGATCGGGAAGTGGCGGGCGGCGTGAGTCAGCGCGACACCGACGGGGTCGGTGTCGTCCTCGGCCACCTTTCCGGCGCGGATCCGCTCCAGCAGCGCCCTGGTCTCCTCCAGCCGCTCGGTCTTGACGTCGGCCGACAGCTCGCCGTCGCCGATGTCGTCGACCCGCCGCGAGAACGCGTAGAGCGCCGACATCGCCCGACGCTTGGGGGTCGGCAGGAGCCTGATGCCGTACGCGAAGTTACGCGCCTGCTGCCCGGTCACGGCCTCGCAGTAGCTGTAAGCGGCAAGTACCGACGGGGACAAATGCTGTTCCGACTCCACGGTCCGGATCACCCCTCTCCTCGCAGAGTCACGCCCACCTCGCGCAGCAACCGGAGCTTGCCGGGCTTCGGCGGGCCGGGAAGTACGTCGTATTCGGCGGCGGCGATCGCATGGATCGCCGCCCTTCCTCCCGCCACGAAGCCCGCGAGCAACAGCTTCAGCCTGCCGTGGACGCTACCCACCAGGGGGGCGCCTTCATTCAGGAGGTCGCGGGCGCGTTCTGCTTCGTACGCAACCAGTGCGCGCACCGATGCGCCTGCCGTGGTCGTGGCGAGATCCCCCTCCTGGACATGAAACCGCTTCATGTCCTCGGCGGGCAGATAGATGCGGTCGCGGCCGAAGTCCTCGGCGACATCCTGGAGGTGTTCGACGATCTGCAGGGCGGTACAGATCGCGTCGGAGCGGCGGATGCGCTCCGGGGTGGCGGTGCCCGTGACGGCCAGGACGAGCCGGCCGACCGGGTTGGCGGACAGTTCGCAGTACGCGAGGAGGTCGTCGTAGGTCTCGTACCGGCCGACGAGCTGGTCCTGACGGTTGGCGGCGATCAGGCCGAGGAAGGGCTCGGGAGTGAGGCCGGCCCGTCGGACCGTAGGCTGGAGACGGACCAGGATCGGGTGACGCGGTGTCGAGTCGAACACCCTGTGCAGGTCGGCCTCGAAGGCGTCCAGCAGAACGATGCGGTCCCCGGCCTCCTCAGGGGACACGCCGAGCAGACGGGCGTCCGCCCCGCCGGGGGCCAGATCGCCGTCGCCGATGTCGTCGACGAGCCGGGCGAAGCCGTAGACCGCCATCAGATCTGCACGCCAGGCCCTGGGCAGGAAGAAGGGTGCCACGGGGAAGTTCTCGTCCGCGGCTTTGTCGAGGGTGCCGCGCACCGGGTCGCCGGCGCGCGCCGTCCCGGTTTGGATCACCGCTCGCCGCCCGACGTGGAGACGGCACATGTCCCGCGGAGCCGGAGACTTTCCGTAGCCATTGCCGTCACATCTCCCGTTCTACACTGCCGACCCAATACATCCTATTTCGGACACGCCGCCCGGCCTTCCGCGCAGCGCAGCAGGTGTGCGGGCGCAGCGCATTATCGCCCCACTTGCCGCGAATCAGCACCCGTACAGCTTACGTTGTACAACTCGGCGAGGTTCGTCGGGGTGTCCTGCACATCACAACAACACACCGATTGGCACCAAGATTCCTAAGCGCAAACAGACTTGACATTTCCTTTGCAGACGCAGGACCCCGCCGGACCGTTCCGGCGGGGCCCTGGGCAAAACGGGTCACTTGCCCGTGAACTTCTCGTACTCCCTGAGGACCTCTTCGGTCGGACCGTCCAACCGCAGCTCACCACGTTCCAGCCACAGGACGCGGTCGCAGGTGTCCTGGATCGACCTGTTGTTGTGACTGACCAGAAACACCGTGCCCGCTTCCTTGCGCAGCTCCCTGATGCGTTCCTCGGAGCGCGTCTGGAACTTGCGGTCACCGGTGGCGAGTGCCTCATCGATCATGAGGACGTCGTGGTCCTTGGCGGCCGCGATGGAGAAACGCAGCCGCGCCGCCATGCCGGAGGAGTAGGTGCGCATCGGC
>NZ_JAYWVC010000269.1:0-9111 GCF_036281785.1 Streptomyces chiangmaiensis
ACCGATCACAACCTCAAGATCTGAGGCTGTAGTACTGGGTCGCAGCCAGCGTGGACTTGGCATGACGGTCGGTCAGAACGCCGAAAGTCGAGTAAGCCGTCGACGACCGAACAATCGAGATCCGCGGCCGTACACTGATGTGAGGCCCCTCGCCCTGCTTGGCCGGGGACATGGGTAGAAAGACGATGGTGGCCCCCCTCACTGTGGATGAGGAGGGCCACCATGCTATTTGTGCGCTGCTGCGCCGTCAGGCGCGCACGTCGAACTCGCCCGACTGGACGCCGGCCACGATCACCTACGTCGGCGGCTTCGCGGGAAACGGATCGGGGTTCGCATCGCCCGTCATGAACCATCAGGATCGATGACTTTATTCCAAATGAAATCCGGTTCAGGCACTGGCTCGTCTGTGCCAGCGAGAGGGTTGTAACGAAATACGTCAGCTGTAGTTGGCGGGTTTGCCCAGTGGACCGCGGCAGCAATCGGATCCTTGAGTGATGCCGACGCCAGATGCAGATGCTTTCCCCAAAGGGCCATTCGCAGTTGCTTGGCCCAGTTGAAATGAACCAAAGCATCGTACACGCCCACCACTATTTCACTGTCGTGAGTCATTCCGCGACGGTTGCAATTCACGGATCCAACAATGGCGAACTCGTCATCAAATATCCAAGTCTTCGAGTGTACGGTGCTTCTGCGATGTGCGCACACGGAGACCTTATTTGGAGCGGCGGACAGCAGCGGATCCAAGAATTCACGACGGCGACGCCAGCCTTGGCGGATCTCGCTATTCACTGCGTTCGTGTCGGGAATGAGGATGACAAGCGAGGCAAGCCTGGGGAGCGCGGCCAGCAACGCCTGGCTGGTGGCCATGTCGACAAGGTACTGGTCTTCCACGTAGATGCACCGTTGGGCGGTTGCAATCGCGTGATGGAGGAGGCTTCGAGCTGATCGATCTCCAGTTGTCGCGAACCCGTACCCCCCCGGGGCGCCCGCGATGCCCCTGGTGCCGTTCGGGTAGGTCGTTGCAGCCTGAGCCTGTTTGTCAGCGACTGCCGTGAACGACGGTGCTACGGATTTCAGAGAAGTCCCTGCCGAGCTTGGATGATCGCTCCAGCGCTCCTTGAAACTACGATAATGATCTTCGGCGACATGTCCCCGATAGCGACAATGCACATCGTGTAGGTGGAGAACATCAGGGCTCGGGCGCTTTAGGCGGTCCGGAGCGAGATCCATTCCCCCCGAGAAGGCGACAAGTCCCTCGCCGCCATACACGATGATGATTTTCTGATGATGCGTGCCAATCGGCACGTGGCGATCATCGTGGATGGCGCGCCCAGTCGGGAGACCGTTAATGAAATCCACGGCAAAAACATTGAAATCTCCAAAGGCACCTGAACCGCCACCCATACCGCTGCCGCCGCCCGCAGCTCGGTGATCCAGGAGTGCACGAATCGCCACACCTCGATCACTTGCCTCTTTGAGCAATCCATCGATGGTGGAACCCGTGTCTCCCGGCACGAGCTCAAAGCCAAGCTGACAAGACCAGCCAGCAATGCATACGAAGTGATCTGGCCCTGAGGTCGAGCGAATCGCTGACGCGATCTCTTGGAATGCTTCCTCTCCAGTGATGAATGCTTTAGCTTCGTTGCCGTCCCTAGCCCGAGTGCGTGAGGTGTTCACGAACCATCGGGCGATTGGTCTGACCTCTCCGGCAAATTTCGCGTCGAGCGTCAGCATCGTTCCTTTTCCGACCACGGGATCTGAGGGTGCGATACCGTTGGCGGCTTTGAACTGACTGACGGCGTTACCGGTCTCCGGACCGAACCATCCGTCGGCTCCGTGCAGCGGCAAGGGAAGCCCAAGAGCCAGTAGTGCCTGCTGGACCTTTTCGACCGCTGACCCCTTCTCCGGATCATGCATGCGATGCATACCGGCGGCGCACTGCTCCAAGATTGGGTCTCCTGCGAAGCGTGTTGCCACCAGCAAGGGAGCCGACTGGGCTGGAGGGGGGCTCTCCGGCAGCGCGTCGGTGATTGGCTCCCCGGTGGGGTCTACTCGGTGACGTAGTTCAGCCGAGCTGGGCTGGAAGCGTTGATCTCCCGGATACTCGATGACGATCTCATGAAGGCCCGACGAAAGAGCTGAGGTCTGAAAGGTTGCCTGTCCATTCTGGTCCAACTCGGCGTAGCCCAGGACGGTGGGCCCCTCCTTGAACGTCAGGCTTCCTTGTGGGGTGCCCTGTCGGGGTGGGACGGGATGCACCGATGCCGTAAGTGTCACCTTCTCTCCGAGCTTTGAGGGATTCGGCGAAGTAGATAGCTTGAACACATAGCGACCGGCTGCTGAAGGGGAAAACGAGATGGTGCCGTCCGGTTCGAGATTGAAGGCTGTAGCGAAGATCCCATTTGCGGTCCGCGGAAGGTAGCCTTTGGCGGGGAGCAGCACGGCTGATAGCCCACGCGGAGATTGGGCCGACACTTCGAGGTTGGCGATGCCGACGAGGTCGCTGTCGGCATGGGTGGCATCGATGCTGACCGCATAGCCGCGTAGTACCAGCGTTTGGGTGTCGCGTCCGTTGAGGAACTGGTCGAACTCCGGTTTGTAGTCGACTTTGCCGTCTGGTTTGACATCGAACAACCAGTTCCCGACGATTCCCGAACCCGGCTGGAACCCATAATTTGCAGCCGGCATGAGAGTGAGCCGATGAACCTGGCTACGTGGCAGTGGCCCCGCATTGCCCGCAAGATTCATCGGTATGAGGTCATGCGACAACGCGATGCCATCGACATCAACAAGCCGCCCAAGCACCGTCAAACGAGAAGAACCACGCCCATCGAGGAACTCATCAAACTCCGGATTATAGTCGACATTGCCATCTGGCTTGACATCGAACAACCAGTTCCCAACGATTCCCGAACCCGACTGAAACCCATAATTTGCAGCCGGCATGAGAGTGAGCTGGTGAGTTTGGCCGCGCGGCCACCAAGTTTTGCCTTCAGCGGTCAGCAACAGATCGTGAGACAGTGCGGTACCGTCGATGCTGATCGCATAACCGCACAGAACCAGCGTGCCGGTGCCACGTCCGTTCAGGAACTCGTCGAAGGCCGGGTCGAAGTCGACTGTACCGTCGGCCTTGACTTCGAATTCGAAGCGCGCGGCTAGGTTGAGGGGCTGCAGATGATAACCGGTCCGCGCCGGTAGCGATACGCGCGGCGGTGGCGAGGTCGAGCCGTCCAGGACCTCGGTCCCACCTTCAGGGATGGTGAAGTAGGGAATCGTGAGCTGCGAGGCATCGATCTGGATGTCAGGCATGGCAACTCCTCGGCCAAAAAGCAAAAAGGGGCGTACCGTGGGTTTCCAGCCGGGGTGCTCACCCTTTGCAGGCTGAGGAACCCCTCCCTGCAGGACAGTGATGAAGACGAAAGAGAAGTGGCGCGGGCTGCGGGCTGACGTGTAACGGAGGCGCTCAGACTCCCTGTGCAGAGCGCCACGCCGAGTTCATTTCCAGGATCTCGCTGCGGTTCCCCTTCCGCAACCGGCGTCTCCCTTGCGGTCCGGTTCGCCACCGGTGATCACTTACGTGACCGGTTGCCGCCCGCTTTTGCGAGGAATTTCAGATCCGTGAGTTCGCGGCAACAAGACTTACCGAGTTTAAAAGTGGCGCATTCAAGGTGTTGCGTGGGCCGTGTCCTCAGTTGCCCGGCAGCCGGTATTCCTCAGCCACGCCGCGCTCGCTATGCGCGCTCGGAGTGACGGTGTGATGCACGGGGCGTCCCGGCATCAGGGACCGGGCGGGCGCGGGGAGCCGCGCGCTGTGCGGCGCACCGGTGAGGAAGCCGCGTGCCTGCAACAGGGTGAAGCCCGCACCGTTTCGGCTCCCCGGACGGTGCATGGCCGAGCCCCGTGTCACACCCGGCGCTAACGTCGGACGCGTTGCGTTCCCCTAGCTGCTCCGGTAGGCAGTCGAGGCGTGCAGAACTGCGGTCCGCGGGCGGAGAACGGTACCGATGAGATGACCGTCCCTTGCTCTTCCGCGGCCTGCTGATGGTGTTTCCGCTGCCGCAGCTGGCAGCCGAACTCCGTGCGGGACTCGCCCCGGTCCTCCCTCTTCTCCAGGGCCTGCCTGACGCCGAGCGCAAGAAGCGCCTGGCGCAGGCACTCGGCCTCTCCCTCTCCGCCACCACGCTCACTGCGGAAGCCCTGCTCGCGCGCTTCGCCTTCCCGGACGCGGCGCCGCCGGGGGACCTGTGGCCCGTCCTCGTCGGAATGCTGCGGGCGGCGGTGCGGCAGGCCTCGCCGGACTGGACGCTGACGATCACGGACGTGCTGTCGGCGACCCCCACCACGGTGACGCCGCTCGGCGCCACCGTCCCCGACACGATCGACCTCAGGTTCGCGTTGCCTGATTCGCTCCCGCTCGTACCCGGTCTGGCCGTACGCGACGGGGTCAGCCTCGTACTCACCCTGCCCGCCGCCCAGCCGGAGGCCACCGCCGCGCTCACCTTCCGCGCGGACGGACTGGAGCTGCGGCTCACCGACAACGAGCTGCTGAAGCTTCTCGTCCCCGACGGCCTCGCCCTGAAGGGAAACGTGGCGGCCCGGCTCGACAAGGACGGGCTGCGTGTGGGCGGCGGCGGCAGCGGCAAGGGGATCGCGCTGCCCGTCGACCGGGCTCCTGCCGCTCTGCGCGCGCCCTCGGTGAACCTTTCCTCGAGCGACGGCGGGCTTCGGCTCACCACATTCTTCCGCGCCTCGCTGCTAGGGTTCGGTGACGCGGCGGTCGAGGGCACCGGACTCGACGTCCGACCGGCGGGCGACGGCTTCACGGCGACGCCGGCGGCCCCGACGGGCATCCGGCTCACGCTCGACCTCGGACCGGTCAAGGGCGGCGGCATCCTCGGCGAGCAGGGCGGGGAGTACCGGGGCGCGCTCTCGTTCAGCGTGGGCGTCGTCGACGTCAGGGCCTTCGGCATCCTGCGGCCCAGCCCGCCGTCGGTGCTGATCGCGCTCAGCGCCGAGTTCACGCCCCCCGTCGAGCTGGGCCTCGCCTTCACCCTCAACGCCGTAGGCGGCCTCCTCGGCATCGGCCGTGCCCTGGACCGGGTGGCCCTCGCCGAGGTCGTGCAGGCCGGCCACCTCGACGACCTGCTCTTCCCCGCCGACCCCGCCGCCGCGGCACCGCGCATCCTGACGACCCTGGGGGCGGTGTTCCCGGAGCGGGCCGGGAACACCGTGGTCGGGCCCATGTTCAGGGTCGGCTGGGGCCGTCCCGTGTCCTTCGTCACCGCCGACGTCGGGGTGGTCCTCGAGCTGCCCAGCGGAGTGGTCGCCATACTCGGCAGGCTCCGGGTGGCGCTACCCGCTCCGCAGGCTCCGGTCCTCGACCTTCGCGCGTCGATCGCCGGCGTCGTCGACGCCGCGAACGGTCTGGTCGAGATCAACACCAGTCTGGCCGGTTCCCGGCTGCTGACCTCCTCGGTAGAGGGCGGCCTCGCGCTGCGCGTGAAGACGGGACAGGACGCCACCTTCATCCTCAGTGCCGGCGGCTTCCACCCCCGCTACACCCCGCTGCAGAACTTTCCGACACCCAAGCGGCTCTCCATCCCCATCTCCGACAGCCCACTGCTGAAGATCGTCTTCTCCGGGTACTTCGCCCTCACCCCCGGCACCGTCCAGGCGGGCGCGGAACTGTCCGCCGTCATCGGGTCGAGGAGCACCGGCGTCTCCGGGCGGCTCTCCTTCGACGCGCTGGTGCGCTGGGAACCCAGCTTCGGCGTGGTGCTCGACCTCGGCGGCTCGTTCGCCCTGCGCTTCGCGGACGAGACCCTGTGTTCGGTCGGGCTGCGCGTCCACATGGAAGGGCCGACGCCCTGCTGGTACATCGCAGGCCGGGCCAGCGTCTCCTTCCTCTTCCTCGACGTCAGCTTCCCCTTCGACGAGCGGTGGAATTGCACGCGACAGGTCGAGGCTCCACCGCCCCCGGACGTCTGCCGGGCTCTGGAGGGGGCGCTGGACGACCCCCGCAGCTGGGAGCCCGTCCTGCCGGACGGCGCCCGCACGATGGTCTCGCTGCGCGCCGACGACATGGCCGCGGGCCGCCTGCTGCATCCGCTCGGCCGGCCGCGGTTCAGCCAGCACATCGTGCCTCTGGGGACCCCCGTGGTCCGTTTCGGGCCCGGCCGGCTGCCCCAGCCCACCACCTTCGACGTCAAGGTCACCTTCCCCGGGGGAACCGGGGCGGAACAGCCCGTCAAGGAAGACTTCGCGCGGGCCGACTTCTTCGACCTCACCGACGACGAGAAGCTCACCCAGCCCGCCTTCGAGGAACTCCGCTCCGGCAGCGAACTGTCGCCGCCCGCAGCGGCCGCCATCGCCCGCAGTTACACCGTCCCGGTCGAGTACGAGACCAAATGGCTCGGCGGCGAGGCGCCCACACCGAAACCCTCCTGGCAGATCACCGACGTTGCTCTCAACGCCGCACTCGCCCACGGTGCCGTCGGCCGCAGCCTCGTCCACGCCCTGCGCAGCCGGTACGCCGTGCCGCCGCCCGCACCTGTCCTGAAGCCGCGCGAGTACATGATCGCGCATGCCGGCACGCTCAAGGCGGAGACGACGTTCGCCGGCACATCCACATTCACCGAAGCCACCGCGCTCCTGAGGACCGTCACGGGCCGGTCGGGGAACCTCCAGGTCGTGCCCGCGTACGAGGTGAGGCCATGACCGTGTACACCTTTGCGTCCTGGGACCGCTCCGGCACCGGCGCCGCCGCCTGCCTGACCGAACCCGACAACCTGACCCGCACCACCCCGGTGCGCGGCTCCCTCGCGTCCACCGCCTCCGTGAACGGCCGCCCCGGACGGCCTGTCCCGCAGCCCGCGCTGCTGCTGTACGGTCCCGGCGACGTCCGGGGGATCGACCCCAAGGAGATCGTGCGGGTCTTCCCCCTCCCCGGCACACCCGACGCGGAGCCCACCCGCTTCCCGCTGGTGGAGTTCGAACGCAGCGACTTCCCCTGGCTGTTCACCCCGCTTGCCCCCGGCGGGGCCGGACACCTGCGCCCTTGGCTCGCCCTGGTCTGCGTGCCCGCCACCAAGGCACCGCAGCGCACACCGGGAGTCCCGCTGCCGGTGCTGCGTGTCGATGCGAGCGAACTTCCTAACCCCGCGTCCCTGCACTTGTGGGCGCACGCGCAGATGCTCCCCGGCCACGAGAACGACCCGCGACGGTCGGTCTCCCGGCTCCTCGCACCGCGTCGTCTCCTGCCCCACACCGCCTACACCGCCTGCCTGGTCCCTTCCTTCGAAGCGGGCCGCCTCGCCGGCCTCGAAATGCCGACCACCGGCGCGGGCCTGTCCCCCGCCTGGGGCACCGAACGCGCGGAACTCCCCGTCTACTTCTCCTGGACGTTCACCACCGGGGAGGCCGGCGACTTCGAGACTCTCGCCACGGCACTGAAGGCCTACCCCCTCCCCGCGAGCGCCGGCCGCCGACCGCTCGACGTGAGACGGCCCGGATTGTTCGCGAACGGCCCCGGACCGGTCGTCCAGCAGGTGGAGAGCGCACTGCGCGCGCCCAACAGCCCACCCCGGGAACCGTGGCCCACCGGCGAGCAGAGCGAACAATGGCGACATCGGCTCGCCACCGCACTGGCCCCGGTCGCGGACGCCACCGACGACAAAGACCCGGACGTCCTGCCCCCGCTGTACGGCGGCTTCCACGCCCTGCGCGCGACCGCCGACCCGGCCTGCCCCGGCTGGCTCGACACCCTCAACCTCGACCCGCGGTGGCGGGTCGCGGCCGGCCTGGGCGCCAGAGCCGTGCAGGCCGACCAGGAGGCCCTCATGGCCTCCGCCTGGCGCCAGCTCGCGGACGCACGGGCGGCCAACCGGTTCATCGACCTCGCCCGGTTTGCCCGGCTGATCATGGGTCGGATGCACCTGCGGCACGTCAGGCCGCTCTCCGCCGACGAGGTGCTCCGCCTCGCCACACCGCTGCAGAGCCGCATCCCGCTGGGCCCCGACACCACCCTGTGGTCGTCGATCCGGGCGAGCCCCCTGCCCAAAGCCATGGCCACCACGGCGTTCCATCGCGCGGTACGCCCCATGGGACCGCTCAGCCGACGCATCGAGCTGATCACCCGACGGTCGGCGGACGCGCCGCAGCCACCACCGTTCGCCACCGTCCTGTCCAGGGTCGCCTCCTCCCCGTTCGGGCTCGCCGTGCCCCAGCGCGACCCGGACGGCGCCGTGGCCTTCGCCGTCGCACCAGAGCGCGTCGTCGCCCCCGAGCGGCTCGACGCCGTACGGAACGTCTTCGCACCCGAGGACGGTGCCGCGGACGCCTGGCGGCGGATCGCCGCCGACGCGACCGCACGCTCCCTGCGGCGCGCGGTGACCAGCGAACAGCTCGCCGCCACACAACCGGTGCCCGCCGCGACGCTCAACCGCGCCTTCAGGCTCGCCGCACTGCCCGAGGTGGAGGTCCCGGACGACTACCTGCCGCGGACCAAGGTCGACCGGCGCGGCGATCTCGTCCTGCCCACCACACCCCCGCGGACCGTGCCGGCCGGGCTCGGCCTATTCACCGGCGGCCCGGCCACCGGTACCGAGCCATGGCGCCTCACCGGTTCCTGGACCGGGCCGTGGGACGGAAAGAAGGGTCCCGGGGGTGAGCCCGCGGGCCGCTGGCGGGGCCTGTGCTCAGGCGCCTTCGACGCGGGCCCGGAGCAGTCCGGAACGTGGGAGGGCACCTTCGAGGGAACCTGGAGCAACCCGGTCACGGGCGACGCGGGCACCCAGCTCGCCCTGTTCACCGGCACCTGGGCCACCGGCTCTGAGCGCGGAACGTGGCGCGGCGTGTACCTCGGCACATGGGGCGGCCCGAACTTGTCCTCCGGCGGCGTCTTCACCGGCACCTGGAACTCCCCGACCCACCACGGCACGTTCCGGGCCGACTGCTCGGGTGAGTGGGACTGGGACACCCTCCCCGGAGACTCGTCCGGGGAGTGGTGGGAGGACTGCTACGGCGAACTCCGCCTCGTCGGCGAGGGCCCCAGCCCGCAGCAGGATCCCTGGGAGCCCGGTCGGCTCAAAGAACTCGTCGACGCCTGGCACG
>NZ_JAYWVC010000027.1:0-64286 GCF_036281785.1 Streptomyces chiangmaiensis
CTCTCCCTGCGGACGCAGACGTATGACGATTCCTCCCGACGACCGCTCGTTCCGGCGGGAGATGGCCACCGCCTACCGCTCGGGCTGGCACTTCATCGACCTGGCGACCGCCATTCCGCACAGCGGTGATTCGCTGATGGTGACCGTCTTCGGTGAGCCGGTCGTCGTGACGCGGGACGAGGACGAGGACGTGCGGGCCTACCGGCTTCTGCGGCGGCCCCGGGGGGCGCCGCAGCCCGTGCGGTGCGCCATACGGTACGGAATGATCTTTGTGAATCTCGACCAGCGTGACCACCGGCTGTCCGAACCGGACAGTCCGGAAGTTCGGACCATTGCCACCCCCCGCAGTGCCTGACGCGATTCCCCCGTCGTAACAGATCGCTCAGGTACTTCCCCCCGCAGCGGCGTCACCGTGACCTGAACACGGTGACGCCGCTGCAGTTTGTGGGGATGCCTCCGGATATCGCTCGGAACAGACAGTGGCTGAAATCAGCCGCGCCCCAGCGCCCGGGTGAGGGCGATCTCGATCACCACCCGTGACGGGTTGGGTGACGGGACCCGCCCGTAGCGCTCCGCGTAGCGCCGCTCCGCCTCCGCGATCCGCTCCGGATCCGTCGACACCCGTGCGAGGCCCTCCAGCGTTGCCCAGCGCCGCCCGTCCACCTGGCAGACCGCGACCCGCGCCCCGTCCGGGCCCGCGGCCGACACATGCGCCACCTTCGCCCCCGACTTGTTCGTGATCACCCGGGCCAGGCGCGCCTCGGGGTCGTATGTCACTCCGACCGGGACGACGTGGGGGCTGCCGTCCGGGCGGAGGGTGGTCAGCGTGCACAGGTGCCGCTCCCGCCAGAACCTGAGGTACGGGGCGTCGGGCGCGCCCGGGTCTACGGAATACGTGGCCATGGTTCCGGAACTTAGCCGCTGTCTCTCCCGTCCGACGCCTTGAGTGGAATAGACTCAACTTTGTGCACGTTGCTCGAGTCAGAGTGCAAGGGCAATGTCTGAGCGCGGCCGACGCAAGGAGGAGAAGGCGAACGTGGACGCCGAGCTGACCAACAGGAGCCGGGACGCGATCAACGCGGCCAGCAGCAAGGCCGTGTCGGAGGGCCACCCGGACCTCACCCCCGCCCACCTGCTCCTCGCGTTGCTCGAGGGGCAGGACAACGAGAACGTCATCGACCTGCTCGCCGCCGTGGACGCCGACCAGGCCTCGATGCGGTCCGGTGCCGAGCGCGTACTCGCCGGTCTGCCGAGCGTGACCGGGTCGACCGTCGCACCGCCCCAGCCCAACCGGGAGCTGCTCGCGGTGATCGCCGATGCGACGCAGCGCGCCAAGGACCTCGGGGACGACTACCTTTCGACCGAGCATCTGCTCATCGGCATCGCCGCCAAGGGCGGTGCCGCCGGCGAGGTGCTCTCCCGCCAGGGGGCGGATGCCAAGAAGCTGCTGGACGCGTTCCAGAAGACCAGGGGAGGACGCCGGGTGACGACCCCGGATCCCGAGGGCCAGTACAAGGCGCTCGAGAAGTTCGGCACCGACTTCACCGCCGCCGCGCGCGACGGCAAGCTCGACCCGGTCATCGGCCGGGACCAGGAGATCCGCCGCGTGGTGCAGGTGCTGTCCCGCCGTACCAAGAACAATCCGGTGCTCATCGGTGAGCCCGGTGTCGGCAAGACCGCCGTCGTGGAGGGGCTCGCCCAGCGGATCGTGAAGGGCGACGTGCCCGAGTCCCTCAAGGACAAGCGGCTCGTCGCGCTCGACCTCGGTGCCATGGTCGCGGGCGCGAAGTACCGCGGTGAGTTCGAGGAGCGCCTGAAGACCGTCCTGGCGGAGATCAAGGACTCCGACGGGCAGATCATCACCTTCATCGACGAGCTGCACACCGTCGTGGGCGCGGGCGCCGGCGGCGACTCCGCCATGGACGCCGGCAACATGCTCAAGCCGATGCTGGCCCGCGGCGAGCTGCGCATGGTGGGCGCCACCACGCTCGACGAGTACCGCGAGCGGATCGAGAAGGACCCGGCGCTGGAGCGGCGCTTCCAGCAGGTGCTGGTCGCCGAGCCGACCGTCGAGGACACGATCGCGATCCTGCGCGGCCTCAAGGGCCGTTACGAGGCCCACCACAAGGTGCAGATCGCGGACAGTGCGCTGGTTGCCGCGGCCACCCTCTCCGACCGGTACATCACCTCCCGCTTCCTGCCCGACAAGGCCATCGACCTGGTCGACGAGTCGGCCTCGCGGCTGCGCATGGAGATCGACTCCTCTCCGGTCGAGATCGACGAGCTCCAGCGCGCCGTGGACCGGCTGCGCATGGAGGAACTGGCGCTGAGCAAGGAGACCGACCAGGCCTCCAAGGAGCGACTGGAGAAGCTGCGCCGCGACCTGGCCGACAAGGAGGAGGAGCTGCGGGGCCTGACCGCCCGATGGGAGAAGGAGAAGCAGTCCCTCAACCGTGTCGGCGAGCTGAAGGAGAAGCTCGACGAACTGCGCGGCCTGGCCGAACGCGCCCAGCGCGACGGCGACTTCGACACCGCGTCGAAGCTGCTGTACGGCGAGATCCCGGCCGTCGAGAAGGAGCTGGAGGCCGCCTCCGAGGCCGAGGAGGAGGCCGCCAGGGGCACGATGGTCAAGGACGAGGTCGGCCCTGACGACATCGCGGACGTCGTCGCCTCCTGGACCGGCATCCCCGCCGGCCGCCTCCTGGAGGGCGAGACGCAGAAGCTGCTGCGCATGGAGGACGAGATCGGCAGGCGGCTCATCGGCCAGGGCGAGGCCGTGCGGGCGGTGTCGGACGCCGTGCGCCGCAGCCGCGCCGGCATCGCCGACCCGGACCGCCCGACCGGCTCGTTCCTCTTCCTCGGCCCCACCGGCGTCGGCAAGACCGAACTGGCCAAGGCACTCGCCGACTTCCTCTTCGACGACGAGCGGGCGATGGTCCGCATCGACATGTCGGAGTACAGCGAGAAGCACAGCGTCGCCCGGCTGGTCGGTGCCCCGCCCGGATACGTCGGCTACGAGGAGGGCGGTCAGCTGACCGAGGCGGTCCGCCGCCGCCCGTACAGCGTCGTGCTGCTCGACGAGGTGGAGAAGGCCCATCCCGAGGTGTTCGACATCCTTCTGCAGGTGCTGGACGACGGCCGCCTCACGGACGGACAGGGCCGCACGGTCGACTTCCGTAACACGATCCTCGTGCTGACCTCGAACCTGGGCAGCCAGTTCCTGGTCGACCCGATGACGAGTGAGGCGGAGAAGCGGGAGCAGGTGCTGGAGGTGGTCCGCGCCTCGTTCAAGCCCGAGTTCCTCAACCGGCTCGACGACCTGGTGGTCTTCTCGGCGCTGACGAAGGACGAGCTGAGCCGCATCGCCCAGCTCCAGATCGATCGCCTGGCCAAGCGGCTGGCCGAGCGGCGCCTGACCCTTCAGATCACATCCGAAGCCCTGGCCTGGCTGGCGGACGAGGGCAACGACCCGGCCTACGGCGCCCGTCCGCTGCGCCGCCTGGTCCAGACCGCCATCGGCGACCGCCTGGCCAAGGAGATCCTGGCCGGGGACGTCAAGGACGGCGACACGGTCAGGGTGGACCGCTTCGCCGAGGGACTGATCGTGGGCCCGGCGTCCGGCAAGACGCTCTGATCCGGCGTCAGGTCGAGTAGGCCCGGAGGTGTACGAGGGCGGTGTCCCCGTCCTCGTACACCACGGTCAGCTCGACCTCGTCGACGCCGGACGGAAGATCGGTGCCGACGTCCAGGCACACGTCGTCCCCGCCGCCGCACCGCGTGGTCGGCGTCTCGTGCGGGTACGACTCTTTGAGCCATGGGGCGACCTCGGCCCGCGGCATCCGCCAGGTGCCGTCGTACGACTGGTCCAGCCAGCTGTACGACGTGCACTGCTCGTCGCTCGTGCGGGCCGGCGGTGCGGCGCCCGCGTAGTCGACGGCCTCGTGGCAGTCGACCTCGGTGATGGTGTTGAACGGGTCGTCGTCCGTCATGAACGAGAACACGCCCCACCCGATCCACACCAGGAACATCGCGCCACATGCGGCGCTCAGCCACCACAAGCCCCACATGATCTTGTGCATGCCCGCCCCCTTCCGGCCGCCGGTCTGCGGAGACCGGCCGAATCATGTCAGCCACTGGCGGACACACCCCGCCCGGGGTTGCCACCCCCCTCCCTGCATGGGGGAGGATGGCGGAATCCGTACGAAGGGAAGAACACGGTGAGCATCGACCCGTCCTCGATTCCGAACTTCGGGGGCCAGCCCGAGCCGCAGCCGCCGGCGGGCCCCGTGGTTCCGGATCAGGACCTCGTGAAGCAGCTCCTGGACCAGATGGAGCTCAAGCACCTCGTCGACGAAGAGGGAGACCTCGTCGCGCCGTGGGAGCAGTTCCGTACGTACTTCATGTTCCGCGGCGAGGGCGACCAGGAGGTCTTCTCGGTGCGGACGTTCTACGACCGGCCGCACAAGATCGACGAGAAGCCGCAGCTGCTGGAGTCCATCGACGACTGGAACCGGCGCACGCTGTGGCCCAAGGTGTACAGCCACACGCACGACGACGGCACCGTCCGCCTCATCGGTGAGGCGCAGATGCTGATCGGCACGGGCGTCAGCCTGGAGCACTTCGTCTCGTCGACCGTCAGCTGGGTGCGGGCCGCCATCGAGTTCGACCGGTGGCTCGTCGAGCAGCTCGGCCTCGCGGAGGACGTCGACGACGCTGAGAAGCCCGAGGAAAACGGAGAGTAGGCCCGGCTAGAGGGGCGACCGGGCCAGTACCAGGAGATACGCCCCATAGACGAACGAGAACCCGGCCAGGGCGCTCACCACCACGGAGCGTGCCAGGGCCGGGCTCTCGCGGTTCGCACCGGCGCCCGTGCCGCCACGATCAGCAGGGGAAACGCCGGCAGCAGGAAGCGTGGCTCGGACTCGAAGAAACCGCCGCCGGGGGGCGGTGACGAAGAGCCCCAGGGCGGCGCGGGCCGAGGTCCGCAGCCGCCGTCCGCCTCCGGCCGGACGGACACGGTCGCGGTCTCCCGGCTCCCCTTCGCAGGCGGCCGGGATGGTACTGGCGTGGGTCACACCCGCACCATGCTGCGACTACGACCGATCAGCGAACCTTGCGCGGCCGGGCGGGCGGGAACTCCCACGCCCAGGCGTGCCGCCGCCGGACGGCCCGGGGCCGCCGCGGGCGTCCGCCGGCCGCCTCAGCCCGCCAGTGCCTTCAGCCGCTGAACGGCCTCCTCCAGGACCTCCGCACGCTGGCAGAAGGCGAAGCGGACGAACGGTGCACCGGCCTCGCGGTGGTCGTAGAAGACCGCGTTCGGGATGGCGACGACACCCGCGCGCTCCGGCAGGGCACGGCAGAAGGCGAAGCCGTCGGCCTCGCCGAGCGGGCGGATGTCGGTGGTGATGAAGTACGTGCCGGCCGGCCGGAACACCTCGAAGCCCGCCTGCGCGAGCCCGGTGGCGAGCAGGTCCCGCTTGGCCCGCATGTCCGCGCGGAACGCCTCGAAGTAGGTGTCCGGCAGCGCGAGTGCCTCGGCGACGGCGTACTGGAACGGCCCGGACGCCACGTAGGTCAGGAACTGCTTGGCCGAGCGCACCGCCGTGACGAGACCGGGCGGCGCCGTCACCCAGCCGACCTTCCATCCCGTGAACGAGAACGTCTTTCCTGCGGAGCCGATGGTGACGGTGCGCTCCCGCATGCCCGGGAAGGTGGCCAAAGGCAGGTGTTCGGCGTCGTCGAAGACCAGGTGCTCGTACACCTCGTCCGTGACGACGAGCAGGTCGCGCTCGACGGCGAGGTCGGCGATCGCCCGCAGCTCCTCGCGGGTGAGCACGGTGCCGGTGGGGTTGTGCGGGGTGTTGATGAGCAGCAGCCGGGTGCGGTCGGTGACGGCGTCGCGCAACTCGTCGAGGTCCAGCCGGAAGCCGGCGGCGTCCTCGTGGTGTGGCCGCAGCGTGACGGGCACACGCCTGCCACCGGCCATGGCGATGCAGGCGGCGTAGGAGTCGTAGTACGGCTCGAAGGCGATCACCTCGTCGCCGGGTTCGAGGAGCGCCAGCAGGCTCGCGGCGATCGCCTCGGTGGCGCCGGCGGTGACCAGCACCTCGGTGTCGGGGTCGTAGGACAGGCCGTACCGCCGCTGCTGGTGCGCGGCGACCGCGGTGCGCAGCTCGGGGATGCCGGGGCCCGGTGGGTACTGGTTGCCGTGGCCCTCGCGCAACGCCCGCACCGCGGCCTCGCGGATCTCCTCGGGTCCGTCGGTGTCCGGAAAGCCCTGCCCGAGGTTGATGGACCCCGTACTCACCGCGAGGGCCGACATCTCGGCGAAGATCGTCGTCCCGAACTCGGCGAGCCGGCGGTTGAGGAGAGGACGTGCGCTGGAGGTCATGGCCGCCATCCTGCGCCCAAGCTCTGGACTTCCTCAACTCTGCTTTGGCGGGCGGAGCACGAGGGCATCCCCTGTGCACCCGGGAACACGGAGGGGCCCACGGGGGGCCGGTCCCGGGGGACGGAAAGGGGGACGACGCCATGCTCTTCGGCATCATCCTGGCAATCATCTGTGTCGGCTTCGTGGTGCGCCTCGTCGTGGGCGGCCGCAGGCGCGACAAGGTCCGCAGGCTGCGGACACGAGCCGGCGGGGGCGCCGGCAGCTGGTGGGTCGGCGGGGGCGAAGGCGGTTCGTCGTCGGGCGGGCACCACTCCGGCGGGCACCACTCGTGCGGCGGGGGCCACTCCTCCTGCGGCGGCCACTCGTCCTGCGGTGGGGGCGGGTGCGGCGGTGGCGGATGCGGCGGGGGCAACTGACGGGGGTCGGCCGAGTTCGCGGGGGGGGAGGTGTGTCCGGTGCGCCGATCGTCCTCCGGAGGTATTCCGGTGGGCGATCGGCAGGACACTCGAGTGGGGGGCGCGAGGGCGCACGTCATCGGCGCATTGCGTCGATCGTGCGCACACGGCTTCGCCGCCGGTGCGCGTCCGACCTGCGCATCAACGCTCCTGACGTACGCGGTGGTTGAACAATTGAGCTGCGGAGCCCCCGGTGGGATGGAAACCCTACGAACTTGGGTAAAAACGCTGTGGCGCCGCCGCAGTTCATGATTCGCTCTCAACACCGACGCAGCCCTCGGGCCCCCGTCCTGCAGGCGTTTCGCCCGGCCGGCCGACCCGGACGGCGTGCCTGACCGGCCGAGCCGGCCGAACCCCCGGTGCCGATCGGGAAGCGCCGGGACCCCTCCCCATTTGTGTGCTAGCGGAGCCGATCCATGCTCACGACCCTGAACACCTCCTACACCGACACGCGCGCGGCCGACCTCGCCTGGACGCTGGGCCGCGAACCGCTGCCCGCACTGGCCACGCTCGATCTGGAACTCGCCGGTTCACGGCTCCAGTTGAGACTGCTCGGCGCGTCCCACCAGGTGCTCCTGGAGGAGGAGCGGGGCACATGTTCGGAGACGGTGGCGTGCATCGCGGACTCCAGCACCCCTCTGCCGCTGGGTGTCGCCAAGCGGGTGGACGACTGGGAGTACGAGTTCGCGGCCCGTGTCGAGGTCCTGTCACCGGGTTCCTTCGCGGGGCGGGCCCAGGAATTGCTGGCCCTGGTGTCCGACCACCCCAACGGTCTGGCCGGTGTCTTCCCCGGCAGCCCGCACGCCTTCACGGCGATGCTGGCCCAGCGCCACGAGGGCCAGGTCCACTGGCGCACCTGGCACGCGTACCCGCAGGACGGCCAGTTGGTGGCGACGCGGACACGGGTGGGAGTGAAGGTGCCGGCGGTGGGAGCGTGAGGGCGGGGCCGTTCGGCACGGAGCGAGGGATCAGGAGTGGCAGCTCTTCGGTGCGGGGCACCACGACTTCCGGGCGCCGCCGAACCGGGCAGTTCCACACGTGTGGGTGACAGGGCCCAGCGCAAGCGTGACGTAGCGTTCCGACCGTGATCGAACCGCACGCGCCCGCGCCACCCGGCGCACCACGCTCCTGGGGCGGCGAGGGCGGCCAGAGCCAGGCGCACCTGCCCGTGCGTCCCGGCACGGGCCGGTTCCTCGTCCTCGCCGGGGTGTTCGTTTGCGCGGCCTGCGGTCTTGTGTACGAACTCGAACTCGTCGCCCTGGCCTCGTACTTGATCGGCGACTCCGTCACCCAGGCCTCGGTCGTGCTGTCGATGATGGTCTTCGCGATGGGCATCGGCTCGCTCGCCGCGAAACGGCTCCGCTGCCGCGCCGCCGCCGGATTCGGCGCGGTGGAGGCGGTACTCGCCCTCGTCGGCGGCTGCAGCGCGATGGCCCTGTACGCGGTCTTCGCCTGGACCGGCGGCTGGGGCGGTGTGTGGTCCGGTGGCCCGCGCTGCCTGCTGGTGGCCTTCTCCCTCGTGATCGGCCTGCTCATCGGCGCCGAGGTCCCGCTGCTGATGGAGCTCATCCAGCGCATCCGCCGCCAGGACGCGGGCGGCGCCGTCGCCGACCTGTTCGCGGCGGACTATGTGGGCGCGCTCGTCGGGGGGCTCGCCTTCCCGTTCCTCCTGCTCCCGCAGCTCGGGCAGCTGACGGGCGCCCTGCTCACCGGCGCGATCAACGCGGTGGCGGGCGGTGCCCTCGTCTTCGGCCTGTTCCGGCGGGACCTCTCCCGCCGGGGCCGCCGGCTGCTCGTGACCGCCAACGTCGTCGTGCTGGGCGTGCTCGCCGCCGCGGCCTTCCTGGCCGACGACTTCGAGCGGGCGGCCCGTCAGGCGCTGTACGGGGAACACGTCCGGGTCGCGCTGCACAGCGGCGCCCAGGAGGTGGTGCTGACCGGCGGAACCCACGGCCGTCCCCTCGCCCTGTTCCTCGACGGACGGCTGCGGGTGAGCGGCCGCGACGAGCGCCTCTACCACGAGGCGCTCGTGCATCCCGCGATGAGCGGCGGCCCGCATGCGCGCGTGCTCGTCCTCGGCGGCGGCGACGGCCTCGCGGCGCGCGAGGTGCTGCGGCATCCCGGCGTCGAGCGGGTCGACGTCATCGACCCCGACCCCGCGGTGGTCCGGCTCGCCCGCCGCGACCCGGTCCTGTCCGCGCTGAACGGCCACGCCTTCGCCGATCCGCGCGTGCACGTGTGCACGGCGGACGCGTTCCGTCGGCTCAGGGACACGCGGCGCACGTACGACGTGGTGATCGCGGACCTCCCCGACCCCGGGATCACGGAGAGCACGAAGCTGTACTCACAGGAGTTCTACGGCCTGGCCCGCGGGGTTCTGGCGGCGGACGGCCGGGTGGTGGTGCACGCGGGCCCGGTGATCACGCGCCCGCGGGTCTTCTGGACCGTCGAGGCGACGATACGGGCGGCCGGCCTGAGGACCGCCCCGTACCGCGTCGGTGAGCGAGCCCCCGGTTCGGCGGCAGGCCCGGACCGCCCCGCGGGCACGACCGGCGCGCCACGCGACTGGGGATTCGTGCTCGCCGCCCGCACCCGCCCCGCCCTGACCCTGGACCCGGACGCGCCGCGCCCGACCACGCTGACCAGGGCGTCGCTGCGAGCGGACGCGCGGGCGGCGGCGCGCACCCGGGTGCCCGGACTGCCACCGTCGACACTGGTGCAGCCGAGGTATGCGGACTGAGCCGCCCAGCTCTCCGGAGCTGCGAATACCGTGATGCAGGGGTGCGGTTCGGGCGCTGCTGGGTAGGCTCGGCTGGTATGGAGCATGAGGTGTTCGTTCCGGTACCCGCCGAGCGGCTGGGGGAGGCGCTGGCCGATCCCGTCCGGGTCGCCCGCGCCATCCCCGGGCTCCAGCAGGACGTGGAGACGGAGCCCGTGGCCGGCCGGCTGAAGGTGCGCGTCGCCGGCCACACGATCACCTACCGCGGCGCTCTGCGGGTCGCCGGGCAGGACGACGGCTCGTACGCGGCGGAGGGCGAGGCGACGGAGGCCCGCGGTACCGGCACGGTGAAGCTGTCCCTGTCCGTACGCCTGCTCCCGGCCGACGGTGGTACGACCGTCACCTTCACGGGAACAGCCACGGGCGACGGCCGGATCGCGGAACTGCCCGCGGACGCGGTGGCGTCGGCGGGGGTCCGGCTGCTCGGACGGTTCGCGGAAGGCCTCGGGGCGGGCGAGACGGGGGAGGCCGGAGCGGCGTCCGGGGAGGCCGCCGGTGACCATCCCTGTGAAACCCCGTCAGAAGAGGGCCGGCCCGGGGAGCCGGAGGCCACGGCGGAGCAGACGCCGACCGGGCCCACGCAGGAATCCTCCGAGGCGTCGTCCGCGGAAGCCCCCGCGACACCCTCGATCCACGACACCGACGTGCCGCCGCCGTCCCTCGACCCCCTCGCCGACGAGGACGGGTTCGACGGCGAGGAGGAGCCCGGGGACGACTTCGACGGCGAGGGGGAACTGCCGCCCGCCGAGGCGGCACACGCCCGGCGCACGATGATCGGCCGGAGCGCCGAGGAGGTCGACCACGCGCCCCCGCGCGGCCGCTACGCCCCCGTACCCGCGCCCGAGACCGTGACGGCCACCGCGACCCTGCGCTGGGCGGCCTCG
This sequence comes from Streptomyces chiangmaiensis, assembly GCF_036281785.1. Classification (NCBI taxonomy): domain Bacteria; kingdom Bacillati; phylum Actinomycetota; class Actinomycetes; order Kitasatosporales; family Streptomycetaceae; genus Streptomyces; species Streptomyces chiangmaiensis. Next base: position 10,510 of record NZ_JAYWVC010000027.1, read on the forward strand.
GCGGCCGCTCTGATCCTGGCCTCCGCGATCGTGGCGGGCCGGTTGCTGCGCCGCCGCCACTGACCCCGTCGGACCACGGCACACTGGCGCCCTCGCCCGCCCTCTTGATCGGCCAAGTAGGGTCGGCCCCGTGAGTAACGACGAGATCACGTTGACCGCGGGAGACGCGGAGGTCGTGCTGGCGCCGGGGAACGGCGGACGCGTGCGGAGTCTGCGCGTCGGCGGGACGGAGCTGCTGCGGCAGGGCGAGCGGTTCGGGTGCTTCCCCATGGCCCCGTGGTGCGGCCGCATCAGGGACGGCATGTTCCGCGACGGGGGCATGGTCCACCGGATGCCCCTGAACTCCCCGCCGCACGCCATTCACGGCACCGCGCGGGACGGTGCCTGGCGGGTGGCCCGCGCGGACCGCGCCGAGGCGGTCCTCACCTTCGACCTGGTCGACCCCTGGCCCTATGCCGGCCGCGTCACCCATCTCGCCACGCTCACCGAGGACTCCCTGACGCTCACCATGTCCGTGGAGACATACGAATCCTCGTTCCCGGCCCAGATCGGCTGGCACCCCTGGTTCAACCGCACGCTCGACGGCGTGGACGCGCTGATCGACTTCAGCCCCGCCTGGCAGGAGGAGCGCGGCGACGACCACCTGCCCACGGGGAACCGCATCGAACCGAGGCCCGGCCCCTGGGACGACTGCTTCGGCATGCCCGACGGCGTCGACGTCACCGTCACCTGGCCGGGCCGGCTCGAGCTGAAGGTCAGCAGCCGGGAGGAGTGGGTGGTGGTGTACGACGAGCAGCGGGAGGCCGTGTGCGTGGAGCCGCAGACGGGTCCGCCCAACGGCCTCAACACCCTTCCACGCCTGGTCACGCCGATCGAGCCGCTGGAGGCCACGACGACGTGGAGCTGGCGCCGCCTGTGAGCGCCCCCCTTAAGCTGACTTGTATGAGTGACGTACGCGGCGATCTGCTGCAGCAGATCAAGGACAAGGCCGTGGTGCACGGCAAGGTGACCCTGTCGTCCGGTCTGGAGGCCGACTACTACATCGACCTGCGCCGCATCACGCTTGACGGTGAGGCCGCCCCGCTGGTCGGTCAGGTGCTGCTGGACCTGACCGCCGACCTGGACTTCGACGCGGTCGGCGGTCTGACCATGGGCGCGGACCCGGTCGCGGGCGCCATGCTGCACGCCGCCGCCGCGCGCGGGAAGAAGCTGGACGCCTTCGTCGTCCGCAAGGCCGCGAAGGCGCACGGCCTGCAGCGGCGCGTGGAGGGCCCGGAGATCAGGGGCCGCCGGGTCCTGGTCGTCGAGGACACCTCCACCACCGGCGGCTCGCCGCTCACCGCGGTGGAGGCGGTGCGCGAGGCCGGTGCCGAGGTCGTCGCGGTCGCGACGATCGTCGACCGGGCCACCGGTGCGGCCGAGAAGATCGAGGAGGGTGCCGGGGTCCCGTACCGCTTCGCGTACTCCAAGGACGAGCTGGGACTGGACTGACCGGAATCGTCATCCGAAGGCTGGACAGGGTGTCCGAAGCATCCGGTCAAGTCTGGAAAGATGGGGCCGACGATGACGTCGCACCCTAGGTCAGGGCCGTACGTACGCAGAACGCACCCGCACATACAAGGAGCGGACAGATGCCCATCGCAACCCCCGAGGTCTACAACGAGATGCTCGACCGGGCGAAGGCAGGCAAGTTCGCCTACCCGGCCATCAACGTGACCTCGTCCCAGACCCTGCACGCTGCCCTGCGCGGCTTCGCGGAGGCCGAGAGCGACGGCATCGTCCAGATCTCGACGGGCGGCGCCGAGTTCCTGGGCGGCCAGTACAACAAGGACATGGTCACCGGCGCCGCGGCCCTGGCCGAGTTCGCGCACATCGTCGCGAAGAAGTACCCGGTCAACGTCGCGCTGCACACGGACCACTGCCCGAAGGACAAACTCGACGGGTACGTGCGCCCGCTGCTCGCGATCTCAGAGGAGCGTGTGGCCCGCGGCGAGAACCCGCTCTTCCAGTCCCACATGTGGGACGGCTCGGCGGAGACCCTCTCCGACAACCTGAAGATCGCGCAGGAGCTGCTGGAGCGCACCCGCGCCGCCAAGATCATCCTCGAGGTGGAGATCACCCCTACCGGCGGTGAGGAGGACGGCGTCTCCCACGAGATCAACGACTCCCTCTACACCACCGCCGACGACGCGATCCGTACGGCCGAGGCGCTGGGCCTGGGCGACAAGGGCCGCTACCTGCTGGCCGCGTCGTTCGGCAACGTGCACGGCGTGTACAAGCCGGGCAACGTCGTTCTGCGCCCGGACCTGCTGAAGGATCTGAGCGAGGGCGTGGCCGCCAAGTTCGGCCTTCCGGCCGGCAGCAAGCCCTTCAACTTCGTCTTCCACGGCGGCTCCGGCTCCACCGAGCAGGAGATCCTGACGGCGCTGGAGAACGGCGTGGTCAAGATGAACATCGACACCGACACCCAGTACGCCTTCACGCGTCCGGTCGCCGACCACATGCTCAAGAACTACGACGGCGTCCTCAAGGTCGACGGCGAGGTCGGCTCCAAGAAGACCTACGACCCGCGCACCTGGGGCAAGCTGGCGGAGGCGTCGATGTCCAAGCGCGTCATCGAGGCCTGCGGCAACCTCCGGTCCACCGGGACGAGGATGAAGTAACACGGGTCGGCGGGGTGCCGTGCAGCGGCGGCACCCCGCCACCGCCGGGTGGCACGGCCACTCGGCGACAGGACCGGCACGGACCCGGTCTGGCCCGGCGCCGACAGACGCGGGATGATCCGAACATGGTTGTCACCGCACAGCAGGGACCTGTCATCAGGATCGGCTCCGCGCAGGGGAAGTGGATCCTCCTGACGACCGTGCTCGGCTCCAGCATGGCGCTGCTGGACTCCACCGTCGTCAACGTCGCCCTGCCCCGCATGGGTGAGGACCTCGACGCGAACCTCGCCGCCCTGCAGTGGACCGTCAACGCCTACCTGATCACGCTCGCCGGTCTGATCCTCCTCGGCGGCTCTCTCGGCGACCACTTCGGCCGCCGCAAGGTCTTCGTCATCGGCGTCATCTGGTTCGCGAGTGCCTCCCTGCTCTGCGGACTGGCCCCCAGCTCGGGCATCCTCATCGCCGCCCGCGCCTTGCAGGGCATCGGCGGCGCCCTGCTGACCCCCGGTTCGCTCGCGCTCATCCAGGCGTCGTTCCACCCGGACGACCGCTCACGGGCGGTCGGTCTGTGGTCCGGCTTCGGCGGCATCGGTGCCGCGATCGGCCCGTTCCTCGGCGGCTGGCTGGTGGACGGCCCCGGCTGGCGCTGGGTCTTCTTCCTCAACGTCCCGCTCGCCGTGCTCTGCGTGCCCATCGCCGTCAGACACGTACCGGAATCGATCGGGGGTCCCCTCCCTTCACGGGAGTCACCCGGCTCGAGCGAAGCCGGGGGCGCGGGGGGAGCCGAGAGCGGGGAAGGCCGCTTCCACGGACATTTCGACGTCCTCGGCGCCGCCCTCGGTGCCGTGGCACTCGCCCTCGTCACCTACGCCCTCATCGAGGCCGGCAGCGGTTCCTCGATCGTGGCCGTCACTGCGGTCGCGGGCCTGGCTGCGGGTGTCGCCTTCGTGTACGTCGAAAAGCGCAGCCCCGACCCGATGATGCCGCTCGACATCTTCGCCTCCCGCCAGTTCACCTCGGTCAACCTGGTGACCTTCTGCGTCTACGCGGCCTTCGGCGGGTTTTTTTTCCTCACCGCGCTCCAGCTCCAGGTCGTGGCGGGCTACTCCCCGCTCCGGGCAGGCACGGCTCTGCTGCCCACGACCGTCCTGATGCTTCTCTTCTCGTCCCGCTCGGGCGCCCTGGCCGAGCGCATCGGACCGCGCATCCCGCTCACCGTCGGCCCCCTGCTGTGTGCGGGGGGCATGCTGCTGATGCTGCGCGTCGGCAAGGGCGCCTCGTATCTCGCCGAGGTCCTGCCCGCCGTGCTGGTGATGGGGGTCGGCATGGTCACCCTGGTCGCCCCGCTGACCTCCACCGTGCTGGCCTCGGTGGACACCAACCGGGCAGGTCTGGCCAGCGGCATCAACAACGCGGCGGCCCGCGCGGCCGGGCTGATCGCCGTGGCGGCGCTGCCGGTGCTCACCGGCATGGGCCCGGAGGCGTACCGCTCGCCGGACGCGTTCGACGCGGCCTTCCGGCGGGCGATGCCCCTGTCCGCCGCTGTTCTGGTGGTCGGGGCGGTGCTCGCTTTCGCGACCGTACGCCGTCCGGCGCCGGAGTGCCGTCGGCCGCAGTGCCATACGCACAGCTGTGTGACGGCGCCGCCGCTGGAGCCGCCGCGCGGGACCGGGGCCGTCAAGCCGGATCCGGCTTCGTGATCTTCTCCCGGCCGGTGCGGGCACGCCGGCGGCATCGTCATGACCCGCACGGCCCGGGCGGCGGACCACCGGCGGAACCCCTCGTTCCCCAGGGCCCCCGCAACCGGCGACGAGCGAGGGCGATGCCTCACACTGGATCTCATGACCCTTCACGAGAACCTCCTCGGGGGCCCGCCCCCGACCCGTCTCCCGGACGACCCGGAGCCGCGTGAGCTCCTCGCGAGCGGCACGGCGCCCGCCGACGTCGCCGCCAAGCACCCCGCCTCCTCGCTCGCCTGGGCCCAGCTGGCCGACGAGGCGTTCGAGCGGGGCTCGGTCGTCGAGTCGTACGCCTACGCGCGCACCGGCTACCACCGGGGCCTGGACGCCCTGCGCCGCAACGGCTGGAAGGGCCACGGACCCATCCCCTGGGAGCACGAGCCGAACCGCGGTTTCCTGCGCGCCCTGCACGGCCTCGCGCGCGCCGCTCAGGGGATCGGCGAGCAGGAGGAGTACGAGCGCTGCTCGCAGTTCCTGAAGGACTCCTCCCCGACGGCCGCCCAGACGCTCGGCTAGCCCCCGAGAGTGGCGGGGCCCGCCTGTGACCAGGCGGGCCTTGCGAGGCTCTCGTGTCATTGCGCAGGATGCCGGTGGGGACCGGGGCCCCCGTGCCGGCATCGGCAGGGGCGGACCGCTACCCGGAGCACACAACAGGAGACAGCGATGTCCCAACAGGCTCATCAGTCCCGCGAGACTCAGGAGCCCGAGACCCCGCATCTCGACTTCCAGGGCACGACGCCGTACGAGGACTACGTGAAGGCGGACGTGCTCACCCACCTCCAGCACACCCTCTCCGACGACCCCGGAGAGATGGTCTTCCTGGTCACGACCCAGGTGATGGAACTGTGGTTCACGGTGATCGTCCACGAGTGGGAGACCGCCGCGCGGGCCCTGCGCGAGGACCGGGTGCCGATGGCGCTCGACGCACTGAAGAGGTCCGTACGGGAGCTGGAGGCGCTGAACGCGTCCTGGCGACCCCTCGCCCAGCTGACACCCGCCCAGTTCAACGCCTACCGTTCCGCCCTCGGCGAGGGCTCCGGCTTCCAGTCGGCGATGTACCGGCGCATGGAGTTCCTGCTCGGCGAGAAGTCCGCGTCCATGCTGGTTCCCCACCGGGGAGCGCCGCGTGTCCACGCCGAACTGGAGAAGGCGCTGCACGAGCCGAGCCTGTACGACGAGGTGCTGCGGCTGCTCGCGCGGCGCGGGCACGCGGTCCCGGACGCAGTGCTGCAGCGTGACGTCTCCCAGCGCTACGAGCCGTCGGCCGAGGTCGAGGCGGTGTGGACCGCTCTCTACTCCGGGGATCCGATGGACGAGCTCGCACGGCTGGGCGAGGCGTTGACCGATGTGGCCGAACTGGTGTGGCGCTGGCGCAACGATCACCTGGTGGCGACCCGGCGCGCGATGGGCGCCAAGCCCGGCACGGGCGGTTCGGCCGGTGTGGCCTGGCTGGAGAAGCGGGCGCAGAAGAACGTGTTCCCCGAACTGTGGACGGCGCGGTCGTATGTCTGAACCCACCCTGAGAGCGCAGAAGCTGGACGCGGCCGACGAACTGGCCGGGCTGCGGGCGAAGTTCGTGCTCGACGAGGCCGTCTACCTGGACGGCAACTCGCTGGGCGTGCTGCCGGCCGCCGTGCCGGCCCGGATGGAGGACGTCGTCCGCAGGCAGTGGGGATCGCTGCGGATCCGGTCCTGGGACGAGAGCGGCTGGTGGACAGCGCCGGAACGGATCGGCGACCGGATCGCGCCGCTGGTCGGGGCGGCGCCGGAGCAGATCGTGGTGGGCGACTCGACCAGCGTCAACGTCTTCAAGGCGCTCGTGGCGGCCGTACGGCTGGCCGCAGGGGGCGGGGAGGGCCGGGACGAGATCGTGGTCGACGCGACGACGTTCCCGACGGACGGGTACATCGCCGAGTCGGCGGCCCGGATGACGGGCTGCACACTGCGCCCGGTGGCCCCGGCGGAGGTGCCCGAAGTCCTCTCCGGCCGTACGGCGGCGGTGCTGCTCAACCACGTCGACTACCGCACGGGACGACTGCACGGCCTGCCCGGGCTGACCGCGGCCGTGCACGAGGCGGGCGCCGTGGCCGTCTGGGACCTGTGCCACAGCGCGGGCGCACTGCCGGTGGGTCTGGACGAGCACGACGTCGATCTGGCGGTCGGCTGCACCTACAAGTACCTCAACGGGGGTCCGGGCTCTCCGGCCTTCCTGTATGTGCGGCGCGATCTGCAGGACCGCTTCGACTCCCCGCTGCCGGGCTGGAACTCGCACGCGGAACCCTTCGGGATGCGGCCGGTCTACGAACCGGCGGCGGGCGCGGTGCGCGGTCGCGTGGGTACCCCGGACATCCTGTCCATGCTCGCTCTGGAGGCGGCACTGGAAGTGTGGGACGGCGTCTCGATCGACGCCGTGCGCGCCAAGTCCCTGGCCCTCACGGACTTCTTCCTGGAGTGCGTGGCGGCCTACGTCCCCGAGGGCGCCGTCGAGTCCCTGACGCCTGTCGCACACGCCGAGCGGGGCAGCCAGGTGGCGCTGCGCTGTCCCGGCGCCGGCGACGTGATGAAGCGGCTGATCGAGAGCGGGGTGGTGGGCGACTTCCGGCCGCCGGACGTGCTGCGCTTCGGTTTCACCCCGCTGTATGTGGGCTTCGCGGACGTGGAGCGGGCGGCCCGGATCCTGGCGCGCACACTGTCCTGACGGGGCGTTCCCTTCCCGGCCCGCGAGGGGCCGGGAGGGGTGTCCCGCGGCGGTGAGGGCCACGGTGCGACACCGCCGCCCGCTGCCGTCGGGGAGCCGGGGCGCGGGTGCTCGCCGGGTGTGCACCACGGGATCGCATCCGCCTTGTCCATGGGGAGACGGCAGAACCGCGTTGCACTTCACCGAGCGTGACATCCCCGCGGGAACATGCCTCACCCGCCTGATACCGTCCCCGCCAACGGCCGATTTCCTTCCGGCCCGCGTACGTATCCCGTTTCGCCGCTGAGAGGTTGGAGCATGTCGGACGACGCCGCCCGGGACGCCGCGGCCCGTGACGCCGCCGAGGAGGCGTCCGCCTTCTCGCATCCGCCGGTCGAGCCCGACGCCACCGCCGCGTACGGCGACCACCCCGACCAGGTGATCGACTTCTACGCCCCGCGCGAGCCGGACGACGCCGCGGGGGAGGTCCCCGCCCCCCTCGTCGTCGTTTTGCACGGGGGAGCGTGGCGCTCGCGCTACGACCGCCGGCACATCACCCCGTTCGCGGACTTCCTGGCCCGCCGGGGTTTCGCCGTCGCCAACGTCGAGTACCGCCGGGGCGCGCTCATCCCGGCCCAGACCGACGCGTCCGGTGCGGGCGGCGGTACGGGGCCGATCGCGGGCCGCTGGCCCGACACGTTCGACGACGTCGCGGCCGCGTTCGACGCGCTTCCGGCGTTGATCCGCGAGGCGCTGCCGCAGGCCGATCCGCGCCGCACGGTGATCACCGGGCACTCGGCGGGCGGTCACCTCGCGCTGTGGGCGGCGGCCCGCCATGTCCTCCCGCCGGACTCCCCGTGGCGCACGGACCGTCCGGCCCCGCTGCGCGGTGTCGTGGCGCTCGCGCCGATCGCCGACTTCCACATCGCCCAGAAGCTGGAGGTGTGCGGAGGGGCGGCGTTCCAGCTCCTGGGCGGGGAGGAACTGTTCGCGGAGCGCCGGCCGTACGCCGATCCGGCTCTCCTGCTGCCCACCGGCATCGCCACGACCCTCGTCCAGGGACGCACGGACGTCGTGGTGCCGCAGGCGGTCGCCGAGGCCTACGCGGAGGCGGCGGCGAAGGCGGGCGAGGTCGTCGGTTTCACCCTGCTCGAGGACGTCGGCCACTTCCCCCTGATCGACCCGGCCGCGGACGCCTGCGCCGTGGTGGCGGAGGAGATCGCACAGCTGGCCTGGTGACCGCCGTGGCCGCTGTGCGCAGGGCGGGTCGACGGGGTCGTCCGGGGACTGCGCCGTGCCCCGGTCATACCCGTCATACCTGAGAGCCATCTCCCAGGTGAGTTCCACGCGCACTGCGCGGCCGTCGCGAGGGCCGCAGGCAACTCGTCGAGCCGGCCACCATCACCGCCGAGGAGCGCGCCCGCCGCACGCTCCTGGAGGAGCGCAACCGCATCGCCCGCGAACTGCACGATGTGGTAGCGCGCCCCGGGCCCCGCTCAAGGAGCGCGGCGGCGACCTCACCGAGCGGGAGACGGAGGTCCTCGCCCTCATCGCCCAGGGCCTGTCGAACGCGGAGATCGCCGAGCGCCTGGTCGTGGGCGAGCAGACCGTGAAGACCCACGTGGGCCGGATCCTGGTCAAGCTCCGGCTGCGGGACCGGACCCGGGCGGCGGTGTTCGCCTACGAGCCGGGGCTGGTCCGGCCGTCGGGGCGCTGACCCGTAGTACTTGAGGAGGACCCCCGAGGACCCCCCTCACTGGTGACGACCACGCCCGCTCCCCGGCCTACCTTTTCATCGTGACCGAGACGACCCAGACGCAGACGACACCGGACGGCGCGCACAGTCCGTACACGCCGCGCAGCCCGGAGTACCGGGCTGCCGTGAACGCCCTGCGCGGGCTGCGGCAGGATCTGTTCCACGACCCCTTCGCCTACCGCCCGATGCCCCGCGCGAGTGTCGACGGCCCCATGGCCCGGCGGCTGTCCGGGCGCATGAAGGAGTACGCGGCGCGGATCCCGCACGCCGCAGTGGCGGCGGCCGGACTGCTGGCGATGCTCGTCGCCTGGGCGGCCGACGGCGGCGGCCCGGCGGCCCCGGTGGCCGGTCTGCTGGCCCTGGCCCCGGTACTGCTCACACTGGCCCGCCCGGTCGGAGCCTTCTGGTTGTCCCTCATGGCGGCCACGGCCTCGTCGGTGATCGCCGGCGACTTCGGCGACTGGCCCTGGCCGCCCGGGAGCTTCGTCGCGCACCTGACGGTGCTCACCGTGGTGGCCCTGCGCACCCGGCCACGCACGGCGGCCTGGATGTGGGTGATCACCGCGGCCTACGGTTTCGTCGTCGAGGCCGTGTTCGGCTACCACTTCAGCAACAACTCGGCGCCCATGCTGGTCCTTTCCGCCTTCGCGCTGCTGGCCGTCACCGTCTGGCACATCCGCCGGAACGCCGCGCAGGAGGTGACCGCCCAGCAGACGAAGACCGCACACGAGCGCTCCCGCCGCACCCTGCTGGAGGAGCGCACCACGATTGCCCGCGAACTGCACGACGTGGTCGCCCACCACATGTCGGTCGTCGCCATCCAGGCCGAGGCGGCGCCCTACCGCGTGGAGAACCCGCCGCCGGAGCTGGAGAAGGCCTTCGCCACGATCCGGGAGAACGCGGTGGCCGCGCTGACCGAACTCCGCCGTGTCCTCGGCGTCGTACGGGCGGAGGACTACGAGGCCCCGGACGCCCCGCAGCCCACCCTCGCCGACCTGGACGCCCTGCTGGCGAACGTGCGCGAGGCAGGACTGACCGTCGACAAGTTGGTCACCGGCGCGGTGCGGGAACTCCCGCAGGGCGTCGAACTGTCGGCGTACCGGATCGTCCAGGAGGCGCTCAGCAACACGCTGCGGCACGCTCCGGGTGCCTCGGCCCGGGTGGAGATCGGCTATGTGCTCGGCGGGCTGGGCCTGCGCATCGTCAACGGGCCGGTGCCGCAGGCCACGCCGAGGAAGTCCACGCACGGCGCGGGGCACGGCATCACGGGCATGCGCGAGCGTGTCTCGATGCTGAACGGGGAGATGACGGCGGGCAAGAGCGATGACGGAGGGTATGAAGTGACGGTGTTCCTGCCGGTGGCCACGGCGGAGGAGCCCGCGTGAGCGGCACCATCCGGGTACTGATCGCGGACGACCAGATGATGGTCCGGGAGGGCTTCTCGGTGCTCCTCGGGGCGATGCCCGACATCGAGGTCGTCGGGGAGGCCGTCAACGGGAGGCAGGCGGTCGAGCGGGTCCGGGAGCTGTCGCCGGACGTCGTGCTCATGGACATCCGCATGCCGGAGCTGAACGGGATCGAGGCGACCAGGGAGATCGTCGCCGCGGACGGGTCGGCGAAGGTGCTGGTGCTGACGACCTTCGACCTCGACGAGTACGTGTACCAGGCGCTGCGGGCCGGAGCCTCCGGCTTCCTGCTCAAGGATGCCTCGGCACGGCAGCTGGCCGACGGGGTGCGGGTGGTGGCGGCCGGCGAGGCGCTGCTGGCCCCGTCGGTGACCAAGCGACTGATCACGGAGTTCTCCAGGTTGTCCGAGGCGCCGCGCCTCGCCTCCTCGGCGCAGGCGGCGTACGGGGATCTGACCGAGCGGGAGACGGAGGTGCTGGTGCTCATCGCGCAGGGCCTGTCGAACGCGGAGATCGCCGCGCGCCTGGTCGTGGCCGAGTCGACGATCAAGACCCATGTCAGCCGGATCCTGGTGAAGCTGGGGCTGCGCGACCGCACGCAGGCGGCGGTGTTCGCGTACGAGGCGAGGCTGGTGACGCCGGGCTGAGCGACCCCGCCCGGCCGCACTCCGTGAGACGCCTCTGGTCAGACGAGGGGAGGCCGGGCTAGCGTCCGGGCATGGCAGCCCGTTCCGACCTCGCGTTCGACCCCTGGGACCCGGCGTTCGTCGCCGACCCCTACCCCGCCTACGCCGAGCTGCGCGCGCGGGGTCGGGTGCACTACTACGAGCCCACCGATCAGTGGCTGGTCGCGCACCACGCGGATGTGTCGACGCTGCTGCGTGACCGGCGGCTGGGCCGTACGTACCAGCACCGTTTCACCCACGAGGAGTTCGGCCGGACGGCACCCCCGCCGGAGCAGGAGCCGTTCCACACGCTCAACGACCACGGCATGCTCGACCTGGAGCCGCCGGACCACACCCGCATCCGGCGACTGGTGTCGAAGGCGTTCACGCCACGGACGGTGGAGCGGCTCAAGCCGTATGTGCAGGGCCTGTCCGGCGAGCTGGTGTCCCGGCTGGTGGAGACGGGCGGGGGCGATCTGCTGCGGGACGTCGCCGAGCCGCTGCCGGTCGCGGTGATCGCCGAGATGCTGGGCGTCCCAAAGCCGGACCGCGCACAACTGCGGCCCTGGTCGGCGGACATCTGCGGGATGTACGAGCTGGGCCCGTCGGAGGAGACGGCGCGGAAGGCGGTACATGCGTCGGTCGAGTTCTCGGACTACCTCCGGGAGCTCATCGCGACCCGCCGCAAGGACCCCGGCGAGGACCTGATCTCGGGTCTGATCGCGGCGTACGACGAGGGCGACCGGCTCACCGAGCAGGAGATGATCTCGACCTGCGTGCTGCTGCTGAACGCGGGGCACGAGGCGACGGTGAACGCGACGGTGAACGGCTGGTGGGCGCTGTTCCGCCACCCGGACCAGCTGGCGGCCCTCCGTGCCGACCACTCGCTCGTCCCGTCCGCCGTGGAGGAGCTGATGCGCTACGACACCCCGCTCCAGCTCTTCGAGCGCTGGGTACTGGACGAGATCGAGATCGACGGCACCACGATCCCCCGGGGTGCCGAGATCGCGATGCTGTTCGGCTCGGCGAATCGTGACCCGGCGGTCTTCGACTCCCCCGACAAGCTGGAGCTGACCCGCGAGGACAACCCGCACATCTCCTTCAGCGCAGGCATCCACTACTGCATCGGCGCGCCGCTCGCCCGCATCGAACTCGCGGCGTCGATGACGGCCCTGCTGGAGAAGGCGCCGACGCTGCGGCCGGCGGGGGAGCCGGAGCGGAAGCCGAATTTTGTGATCCGAGGGCTTCAGGGGCTGAACGTCGAAGTGGGCTGATCACCCTTGCGGATGATCATGCGGTGATCCGAGGTGCCGGCCATCGGGAGCCCGACGGGCCGGCCCCCGACCCGGAGGACGGATACGGGGCATCCAAACCGTGAAGTTCGGCGAGGAAGTCACCCTCCCGGCCCCGGTGGGCATCGACCTCGACACCGACGAGCTCACGCGTCGGGTCGACCGATGCTCCCTCAGGTCGCCAAGTCCCGCCTCCGCAACCCCATCAGCCCTCCGGCCACCAGCACCGCGGCCAGTCCGGTCAGAACGAGCACCGGCGGCCAGTTCATCTCCCCGCCCGGCAGCTTCGGCAGATGACCGAACGGCGAGATGTCCAGCACCGTCTGCGGAAGGTTCAGCGCCGGGCCCACCCAGCCGATCAGCAGCGCCGCTCCCGCCACGCCCCACGCCGCCGCCGCACCCCGCGGGAGCACGCCGTAGAGCAGGACCGCCAGTCCACCGATCACCCAGATCGCCGGGAGCTGGACCAGACAGGCGCCCAGGATCGGGCCGACCTCCTTGCCGTAGCCCGCTGCGAATCCCAGGCCCGAGAGCAGCATGATCAGTGCGGCGCCGCCGAAGGCGATCACCAGATGGCCGGTGGCCCACCGCAGCCGCCCCACCGCGTTCGCCAGCACCGGTTCCGCCCGCCCCGCCGTCTCCTCCCCGTTCAGGCGCAGCACGGCCGCCACGATGTAGAGGGCGGCGACCAGGCCCATGATGCCCACCATCGCGGCGAGGAACGCGTCCGTCAGCCCGGACTGCCCGCCCATGCGCTGGAAGATCTCGCGAGCCTTGTCGTTGTCGCCGACGAGGTTCGTCGCACCGTCCGTCATTCCGCCGTAGACGACCCCGGCGAGGAAGAAGCCCACGCTCCAGCCCAGCACACTGCCGCGCTGCAGCCGCCAGGCCAGGGCGCCCGCCGAGCCGAGGCGCCCGGTGGCGGGACCCGGCCGGGTGGGCAGGAAGCTCATGCCGATGTCACGGCGCCCAGCGAGCGCATAGGCCACCACGCCCTGGATCAGCACCGCGGCCGCGAACAGCAGCAGCACCCACCAGCGCTCACCGGCGTAGGGGCGTTCGTTCTCCAGCCAGCCGATCGGGGAGAGCCAGGTCAGCACCGACGAGCCGGCGTTCGATCCGGCATCGCCCGCCGCCCGCAGCACGAAGGCGGCGCCCAGCACCGCGCTCGTCAGCCCACGCGCCAGCCGTGCGCTCTCCGTCAGCTGTGCGACGATCGCCGCCATCGTGGCGAAGACCATGCCGACTCCGGCGATCCCCAGCCCCAGCGCGAGCGCACCCGTGACGCCCCGCCCGGAGAGACCGGCGGTGATCACCAGCGCCAGGACCGCGTTCGCGACCGCGGCTGCGAGGAGGGCCGCCGTCAGCGGGGCGCGTCGCCCCACCATCGCCGAGGAGATCAGCTCCTGTCGTCCGCTCTCCTCCTCGTCACGGGTGTGCCGTACGACGACGAGCAGGGACATCACCGCGGCCAGCAGTGCGGCGTAGACGCCGATGCGCCAGGCGGTGAGCGCGCCGAGCGACTCGCCGAAGACCGGCCCGACCATCGCGCGCAGCGAGGTGTTGGTGGCCATCTGGTCGGCCAGGTCCGCGCGTTCGGCCGCGGTGGCGTACAGGCCCTTGAGCGTGCCCGGCATCGACAGCACCATCAGGGCGTTGATCGCGACCCAGAGCGGGATCATCAACCGGTCCCGGCGCAGGGCGAACCTCAACAGCGTCCCGGTACCGGCGAGTTGCCGGGCCCCTCCGGTCCGTACGGCGAAGGCCGACGCCACGGCGGTCATCGGGCCCCCTCTTCCTGGAGCTCGTCCTGGTAGTGCCGCAGGAAGAGTTCCTCCAGGGTCGGCGGCGTCGACGTCAATGACCGCACACCCGACTCGCCGAGCGACCGCAGCACCGCGTCCAGCTTGTCGGTCTCCACCTGGAGCCTGACCCGCCGGCCCTGGATGTCGAGGTCGTGGACACCGGGCAGTCCGGCCAGTCCGTTCGGTGCCCCGGCGAGTTCGGCGGTGACGCTCGTACGGGTCAGATGGCGCAGTTCGGCGAGCGAGCCGCTCTCGACCGTCCGGCCCTTGCGGATGATGCTCACCCGGTCGCAGAGCTCCTCGACCTCGCTGAGGATGTGCGAGGAGAGCAGGATCGTCCGGCCGCGCCGGCGCTCCTCCTCGACGCACCGCTGGAAGACCTCCTCCATCAGCGGGTCGAGGCCGGAGGTCGGCTCGTCCAGGATCAGCAGGTCGACGTCCGAGGCGAAGGCGGCCACGAGGGCGACCTTCTGCCGGTTGCCCTTGGAGTAGGTCCGGCCCTTTTTGGTGGGATCCAGCTCGAAGCGCTCGATCAGCTCCGCCCGGCGTGCCTGGTCGAGACCACCGCGCAGGCGGCCGTAGAGATCGATGACCTCGCCGCCGGAGAGGTTGCGCCACAGGGTGACGTCCCCGGGGACGTACGCGACCCGGCGGTGCAGGTCCACCGCGTCCGACCATGGGTCCCGGCCGAGCACCTGGGCGGCCCCGGAGTCCGCGCGCAGCAGCCCGAGCAGGACCCGGATGGTGGTGGACTTCCCGGCGCCGTTGGGGCCCAGGAATCCGTGGACCTCGCCGGCCTCGACCTCCAGGTCGAGGCCGGCGAGTGCGTGCGTCCTGCCGAACGACTTGTGCAGTCCGGAGACGGTGATGGCCTTGGTCATAATTCAGAAGCTACGCTACTTTCAGAAACTTGTGAAGTTAAGGAAACGTATAAACGCCGGATAGACTGGCGAGGGGCGCGGAGCAGGGGAGATGATCGCGAGATGACGGAGCCGAGTGCGGAGGGACGGGACCCGGAGGCGGTCTCGAAGTTCGTGGAGAGCTTCGCGGCACAGCTCGTCGAGGCCGGCATGCAGCGGATGCCCGCCCGGGTCTTCGCGGCGCTGCTGTCCTCCGACCCGGGCTCCCTGACCTCCGCCGAACTCGGTGAGCAGCTCCAGGTCAGCCCAGCCGCCGTCTCCGGGGCGGTGCGCTACCTCGCGCAGCAGCACATGGTCTCGCGCGAGCGCGAACCGGGATCGCGGCGCGAGCGGTACCGCGTCAGCAGCAATCAGTGGTACGAGGCGCTGACGAACCGTGACGCGGTGCTCAAGCGCTGGGAGCACGCCCTGCGTGAGGGCGTCGACAGCCTCGGCGCGCGGTCTCCGGCCGGCCGGCGGCTGGCGGAGACCCTCGCCTTCTTCGAGTTCCTCGACGGCGAGATCGCCAAGGTGATGGAGCGCTGGCGTGTCCATCGGGAGCAGCAGTACGGCGCGGACGGGGTGGCGTAGCCGGGCTGAGGACCGGAGGACGGGTCAGCACATCCGTCCCGCCCGGCCGTGTGCCGTCGCCCTCATCCGGGCAGTGTCAGTCCCCACGCCGCCTCCCGCACCACCCATGTCCGCGTCCGCACGGGCCCGCCGACCACGGAGTCCGCCCGGTAGCGAAAATCGGCGCCGGACACCGTCACCCGTCGCCCCACCGCGCTGAGCGGTGCGGCCTCCGCCCCCACCGACACCGGCCTGACCTCGACCTCGGCCACTCCCGGATCGCCCGGTATCACGGACACTCCCGCCACCGGCTGGTCGAGGTTCACCAGCGTCACCCCGTCGACCTCGACCCGCAGCCGGGCGGGCCGCTCCGGCGGGGACGCGGGTTTGGGCGGACGCGGCGCCAGCGTGCGGACCAGGGTCTGCCGCATCCGCAGCCACGGCCGTCCCTGAACGACCTCCTCGCCGACCGCTGCGCCGTCGCATCGGGACGGCTCGGACGTCACGGACGGAATCCGCAGATCTCCGAGGACCACGCCGTCGCTGTCGTCCACCAGCAGGTCCAGCCGCCGCTCCGCCCCGTCCAGCACGGTCCGGGCCGCCGCCACCGCCCCCGTGGGCACCCCCAGGGACCGCGCGAGGCAGAGCGCGGCCCCGACCGGCACGAACGACAGCCTCGTCGTGCCGAGCTCGCGCCTGCGGTGCAGCAGGGTCACCGCGCGTAGCAGGGACCGGTCGTCGCCCACGACGACCGGGCGCCGGGACCCCCGTCGATCCAGCGCCCGGGCGAATTCCCGCGGACCGTCCGGGAGACACACCTTGGTCTCCGCACCTGCGCTGAGCACGTCTTTCGCGATCCGTACGGACTCACCGTCACTGTGACGGGCGACCGGGTCGATGACCACGAGGAGCTGGTCGGAAGTCGCCACCTCGGTCCTGCCTCGCTTCCTCGGGTAGCATCTTTGTGCAAGAGCCCCTTGCGCTATTGCGCCAGGGGCTTCGTCTATTCCGGGGCACCCGGTCCGACGGTTGCGGCCGATGACGGTCGCGGTGCACGCGGCGGTGGACCCTCCGCGTACGCCCCTGACCCTGGACATGCCCCGCCCGGAAGGGGTGTACGCGCGTGCCCGCACTTGTGCTGCTCGGTGCTCAGTGGGGTGACGAGGGCAAGGGAAAGGCCACCGACCTGCTCGGTGGCTCGGTGGACTATGTAGTGCGCTATCAGGGCGGCAACAACGCCGGCCACACGGTGGTCGTGGGTGACCAGAAGTACGCGCTCCACCTTCTCCCTTCCGGAATCCTGTCGCCCGGATGTACGCCCGTCATCGGCAACGGCGTCGTCGTCGACCCGTCGGTCCTGCTCTCCGAGCTGAGTGGTCTGAACGAGCGAGGCGTTGACACGTCCAAGCTGCTGATCAGCGGTAACGCGCATGTCATCACGCCGTACAACGTCACCGTCGACAAGGTGACGGAGCGCTTCCTGGGGAAGCGCAAGATCGGCACGACGGGTCGGGGCATCGGCCCGACCTATGCCGACAAGATCAACCGCGTCGGCATCCGGGTCCAGGACCTGTACGACGAGTCGATCCTCACCCAGAAGGTGGAGGCGGCCCTCGACGTCAAGAACCAGATCCTCACCAAGCTGTACAACCGGCGTGCGATCGCCGTCGACCAGGTGGTCGAGGAACTGCTGGGCTACGCCGAGAAGATCAAGCCGTACGTCGCCGACACGGTCCTGGTCCTCAACCGGGCGCTCGACGACAACAAGGTCGTCCTGTTCGAGGGCGGTCAGGGCACCCTCCTGGACATCGACCACGGGACCTACCCGTTCGTGACCTCGTCGAACCCGACCGCGGGCGGCGCGTGCACGGGCTCCGGCGTCGGCCCGACGAAGATCAGCCGTGTCATCGGCATCCTGAAGGCGTACACGACCCGTGTCGGCTCGGGCCCCTTCCCGACCGAGCTGTTCGACGAGGACGGCGAGGCCCTGCGCCGCATCGGCGGTGAGCGCGGTGTCACCACCGGCCGCGACCGCCGCTGCGGCTGGTTCGACGCGGTGATCGCCCGTTACGCGACCCGTGTGAACGGCCTGACCGACTTCTTCCTCACCAAGCTCGACGTGCTCACCGGCTGGGAGCAGATCCCGGTCTGTGTCGCGTACGAGATCGACGGCAAGCGCGTCGAGGAACTCCCGTACTCCCAGACGGACTTCCACCACGCGAAGCCGGTCTACGAGTACCTCCCGGGCTGGCAGGAGGACATCACGAAGGCCAAGACCTTCGCGGATCTGCCGAAGAACGCCCAGGGGTACGTCAAGGCCCTTGAGGAGATGTCCGGCGCCCCGGTCTCGGCGATCGGCGTGGGCCCGGGCCGCGACGAGACGATCGAGATCAACCCGTTCCTGTAGTCCGCGGATTTCTCACCGGCGTCGACCGGCCATCAGGCCGAGGCCCCGGTGCACGAGCCTCGCCGTGAGGGCGGTCGGCAGCTCATCGTCCAGGTGTGGCAGGCGCCGCCCCGGTCGTTCGCGGTCGGTGTCATCGGTGTCATCGGTGTCATCGGTGGACGGTGAGAAGGGAGGTGGCCTCCGTGAGGGCGTGGGCCCGCAGCCGCCGCCACTCGGCGATCTCGGCACGGTGCCGGGCGCGGACCTCGGCGAGCGAGCGGTGGGACTGGGCGGCCTCCGGACGGAGGTTCTGCACGACCACCGAGCTGCGGAACCACCGGACCTGGTCGCCGTACAGCCGCCGTTGGGCCGCCGCCAGACAGCCATCGGTGTGGGCGCGCACCACATAGCCCGTGGACAGGCGGAGGGACAGCTCCGCCTGTCCCGCACCGAACAGAGCGGCGGCGACCCGCTGCCGCTCGGCGGCCGACCGGATGGGACCGCCGGGCCGGGGCGGGGCGAGGCCCCGGCGGGTGAGACAGTCGTCGGTGAGTCTCCGGGTGGCCGCCTTGACCGTGTCGTGGGGGGATAGCCGGACCGGTGTGCTCACCGTCGTCGCGCAGGCGGTGAGGAACAGACCACAGGAGACGAGCGCGGCGACGGCCGCGGGGAACGAGCGCATCCGCCGTTCGGCCCGGCCGGTACCCCGTCGTGGGCTCACTGACCCCGTCGAACGTCCGCGCCCACTCCCGGCTGCCGGACCGGCCGCCGGGGCGGACCGCGCGGTACGGACTGCCGTCGGGTCGGTGGCCGACGGCGTGGACGGCCGTGGGGGCGTGCGCGTCGAAGGAGTACGCGTGCCGCCGAACCCGGGGGTCGGCCGCCTTGTACCCGGGCGGCGCGGTCGAAGAGCCGCGGCCAGGGCGGAGACGATGACGAGGGGACGCATGCGCGGGGCATGCCCGGGCGGTTGTGGTGTTATGCGTCCCCTGTGTCCGATTCACCCCTTGTGGTGGTCATGGGGCACGGTCGGCCGGGATGCGTTCGCGTGTGCGGCCGCCGTGCCGGCCTCAGCTGAAGACGATCATCGAGCCCTGGGCGAGGCTCCGGGTGACGGCCGTGTGCAGGCCCAGCCACACATGCCGTTCACGCGCGAAGGGGCTCGGGTCGTACGGGGCGGGCAGCGCCGGCTCCTCCAGCGCTGTGGGGGCGACGGGGGGTTCGGGCGCGGCGGGCGGGTTCGCCGGGTCGATGCCGATGGACGGGGCCACCAGCTTCAGCTCCCGCAGCAGCGCATGCGACGAGCCCAACGGGCCGCCGCCCGTCAGAAGTTCATCGCTCGACAGCGGCTTCGGGAAGTCCACCGGGACGTACGCGCCGGCGTGGTCGTAGTGCCACACCAGATGGGACTGCTGGGCCGTCGAATCGAACATCTCCAGCAGTTGCTCGTAGTCGCCGCCCAGTTCGTCGACCGGCGTCACGGCGAGGCCGCACACCTGGAGCAGGTACGCGCGGCGCAGGAAATGCAGCGCGTCGTAGTCGAAGCCCGCGACCGGAGCCACCTCACCGGTCAGCCCCGGCATGTACTGGTACACCGGCACCGGCGGCAGTCCTGCCTCGCCCAGCACCTTGTCGTAGAGGGCGAGTTCTTCCGCGAACGGATTGTCGGGTGTGTGGCACAACACGTCGACGAGCGGGACCAGCCACAGGTCACAGGCCAACAGTCAGCTCCTCCGGTTATCGGTGTGGTGCAGGCAGAGTAATGGGCGTCGGGGCGGATCGCCTCAATCGTGCAGGTCCCATACCCATACTCCGCCGACCCACGTACCCGGCCGCCCCACCAGCTTGTCCACGGCCTGACGCAGCTGGTCCTGGTACTGCTGCGGGGGCAGCACCAGCACCCCGGCCTTCCAGTAGGCGAAGTCGGCGCGGGCCTGCGCCTGCCAGTTCTTGCCGATCACGGGGGCCACGCCGGTGAAGCTGATGTCCCGCAGCATGCTGGAGGTGTAGCGGGGCGACGCGGTGTAGATGCCGATGCGCTCACTGCCGTAGGGGCCGTTGAAGTAACCGCCGGGCAGCTTGAACTTCAGGCCCGCCGCGGTCTGCCAGTGCAGCGCCTCCGCGTTGCCCGAGTCGGGCAGCGGGATCGGTACGAGCGTCTCGTCCTTGCCGATGTACGACGTCCACGTCCCGTCCGCGATGAAGGCCGGCACCTGGGCGCGTTCGACCGACTTCAGCGGGGCCGGGACGATCGGGATGAGGGCCGCCGCGACCGCGGTGAAGCCGATGAACTGGTTGCCGATGTTCGGGGTGCGCGCCAGCCGCTCGATCGCCACAGCCAGCAGCATGCCGAGCGCGGGCGCGCAGATCATCGCGACCCGGCCCTCGATGACGGACTCGAACAGGGGCTTGTCCGCGATCAGGGCCCAGGGTCCGGGGACCGTGCTGTTGCTGAGCGGGATCCGGAAGCGCGGGCCCAGTGAGAGGACCGCGGCCGCCACCGCCGTGAATGCCAGCGCCTTGACCAGAGTGTGCTCCCACAGCCGTATCACGATGGCGAAGGCCAGGGCCACGAGCGGCCAGCCGTAGAACGCGTTCTGCTCGGTGGGGTTCAGGGAGAGCGCGTTCGCCGTCTCGTCGTTGCCCGCCACCAGCGAGCGCCCGGCGAAGGAGACCAGGGCGAGCGGACTGTTGCCCGCGTGGTCCCCGTGCAGCACGCTCTTGTAGCTCTGCGGACCGAAGAACTGCCAGTACAGGGGGAGCGCAACCAGGGGGAGGCACACCGCCGCGCCGATCGCGAGGCCCTTCAGCAGCGGCCGCCAGGCCGCCTTCGTCACATCCCGGCGGAGGATGGCGTACGCGCCCGCGAACAGCACCATGCCGAGGGACGCGAGCAGCAGTGGCTCCTCCCCGAGGAAGATCTGGTACAGCAGCATGAGCCCGAGGACCACCCCGTCCCGGACGACCCGTTCGCCCCCGCACAGCCGCAGCGCGCGCTCGATGATCAACGGGATCATGAACAGGACGGTGAAGTTCGGGTGGGCGTTGGCGTGGCTGACCATCGGGGGTGCGAAGGCGGCGAGCGCCGCGCCGGTGAAGGCCGCGCCCCGGTGTCCCACCACCCGTTTCACGATCAGCCGGTACCAGGCGGCGGCCGTGGCGGCCAGCCCCAGCGTCATGGCGAGGGCGAGGGTGATCGCGGGCCCGAGGAGCAGGGTGACCGGCGCCAGGGGGACGGTCAGGCCCAGCATGACCGTGTTGGCCATGAGGTTCACGCCGTCGGGATAGCCCTGGAGGGTGGTGAAGAGGGGATTGCGCAGATGGGCCACATTGTCGGCCGTCACCGCGAAGAACCATTCCCACTGGTTCTGGTCCTGGAGCGATTCCGGGAGGTAGCGGTGGTTCGGGTCGGCCCAGCGCCCCGCGTACAGGCCCACCGCCATCAGCAGGAAAGCGGCGACCGCAAGGAGGTCGGCGGGACGGACGGAGCGGACCTTCAGAGCGGCCAGCTCGGCCAGGACGCGGGCGTAGTCCTGCGGGCGGACCTTGGAGCCCGGCTGGTGCGCCCAGCGCACCGGCACCTCGGCGACCGGCCAGCCCGAGCGCCGGAAGTGCTGGAGTATCTCCACGTCGATGCCCCAGCCGTGAAGCCGGGACGCGGCGAAGGCCTCGCGGGCGCGGTCGCCGTGGAAGAGCTTGAAGCCGCACTGCGTGTCGCGTATGCCGGGCACCGCTATCCGGCGTATCAGAAGGTTCCCGGCACGCCCGAGCAGTTCGCGTATGCGGCTCTGGTGCCGCTCTATGGTCGCACCAGGAGCCGAGCGGGAGCCGATCGCCGCCGAAGGCCCCTCGGCCAGCGCCTTGGCGAGCGCCTCCAACTCCTCGATCGGGGTGGCCAGATCGGCGTCCGTGACCAGGACCCGGCGGCCGCGGGAGGCGAGAACGCCGAGGCGCAGGGCGTGACCCTTGCCGTGGTTGTCGGGGCTGGTGACGAGCCGCACACGCCGGTCGCGGCCCGAGGCGGCGGTGACGACGTCCCGTGTGCCGTCGGTCGACCCGTCGTCGACGACGAGGACCTCCCACTCGCCGAAACGACCCTCGTTCGCGCCCAGATAGCCGACGATCGCGTCGAGGGTGGGGCCGAGCCGCCGTTCCTCGTTGTGGGCGGGGACGACGACGGACAGGTCGACGGGAACCACCGGCACGTCCTCCATGACGTCCGTGGCCTGAGGCGCGCTCATCCGGCGGCCAGCCGCTCGAGCAGGGCGAGGGAGTGCGCGTTGTACGCATCGACCAGGGCACGCGCCGCCGCGGGATCGCGGCGGGCGAGCGCGTCGACCAGTTCGGTGTGCCCGGCCCAGAGGTGGCCCCTCAGGTCGGTCACCTTGCGCAGGTGCTGGACCGCGCAGACCCAGGACTGCACACGCAGCCGGTGCAGGAAGTCGGCGAGGTACGGGTTGCCGAACACGGCGCTCAACTCGCGCCAGAAGCGCAGGTCGTAGCCGACGAGGACGTTCAGGTCCCCGGCCGCGGCCGCACGTTGGGCCTCCTCGCCGCGGCGGCGTACCGCCGTGAGGGCGGCCATGTGGCGGGCGTCGGACAGGACGGCCGTCCCGTCCTCGGCGGCGAGGCGGTGGAAGATCCCCTCGGTGACGAGGCTCCGGGCCTCGATCATCTCGCGGTAGTCGTCGAGGGAGTACGCGCGGACCGCGAAGCCGCGGTGCTGGACGGCGTCCAGGAGGCCCTGGGCCGACAGATCGACCAGGGCCTCGCGGACGGGGGTCGCGGAGACGCCGTACTGCTCGGCGATCTCCTTCACCGTGAACTCCTGCCCCGGCTGCAAGCGGCCGGCCAGCACCTCGTCGCGGAGCGCGTCCGCGATCTGCTGCCGCAGGGTGCTACGGGTAACGGTGCCATTGCCGGGCATCGTGGTCTGGATCCCCCATCCGCGTACGGTCTCGTGTTCCTCATCGAGCACGTCACCTTACGCGGTGGGGGTTCCCGGAGCGCCGCATCTCGTGTGGTCGTGTGCGGCGTGGCCCGCTGCGCGGGCGGGCCTGTCACTCCGTGTACTCGTCCGCCACCGACAGCGCCGCGTCGAGCGCCGCGAGGCCTTCCTTCGCCTCCGCCTCCGTGATGGTGCAGGGCGGAACGACGTGCGTGCGGTTCATGTTGACGAAGGGCCACAGGCCGTGCGCCTTCGCGGCGGCCGCGAACGCGGCCATCGGCGCGTTGGACTCACCGGCCGCGTTGTAGGGCACGAGCGGCTCCCGGGTCTCGCGGTTCTTCACCAACTCGAGGGCCCAGAACATGCCCACGCCGCGCACCTCGCCCACCGAGGGGTGCCGCTCGGCCAGTTCGCGCAGCCCAGGCTCGATGACCTGGGTGCCGATGACCGCCGCGTTGGCGACGACGCCCTCCTCGGCCATCACATCGATCGTGGCGACGGCCGCGGCACAGGCCAGCGGATGCCCGGAGTACGTCAGACCGCCCGGGTAGGGCCTCTTGCCGAAGGTCTCCGCGATCCGCCCGGAGACGGCGACGCCGCCGAGCGGCACATAGCCGGAGTTCACGCCCTTGGCGAAGGTCATCAGGTCGGGGGTCACCTCGAAGAGGTCCGCCGCGAACCATTCACCGGTCCGTCCGAACCCGGCCATCACCTCGTCGAGGACGAAGACGATCCCGTACTTGTCGCACAGGTCGCGGACGCCCGCCAGATAGCCGCGCGGCGGGACCATGATCCCGGCCGTCCCGGGGATGGTCTCCAGGATGACGGCGGCGATCGTCCCCGGCCCCTCGAAGGCGATGGTCGTCTCCAGGTGCTCCAGGGCCCGCTCGCACTCCTGCTGCTCGGTCTCGGCGTAGAACCGTGAGCGGTACAGGAACGGCGCCCAGAAGTGCACCACACCCGCCGCGGCGCCGTCGGAGGCCCAGCGGCGCGGGTCTCCGGTGATGTTCACGGCCTGCTGGGTGCCGCCGTGGTACGAGCGGTACGCGGACAGCACCTTGGGACGGCCGGTGTGGATGCGCGCCATGCGCACGGCGTGCTCCACCGCGTCGGCGCCGCCGTTGGTGAAGAAGATCTTGTCGAGGTCGCCGGGCGTGCGCTCGGCGATCAGCCGCGCGGCCTCCGACCGGGCCTCCACGGCGAAGGCAGGGGCGAACGTGGTCAGGGTGGCGGCCTGCTCCTGTATCGCGGCGACGACCTTCGGGTGCTGGTAACCGATGTTGGTGAAGACGAGTCCGCTGGTGAAGTCCAGGTAGCGGTTGCCGTCGTGGTCCCAGAAGTACGACCCCTCCGCACCGGCGACGGCGAGCGGGTCGATGAGCTCCTGCGTTGACCAGGGGTGGAAGACATGCGCACGGTCCGCGGCCTTGACGGCAGCGCCGGCCCGGGGGTCGGTCTGAGGGGTCATGCGGCGAAGCGTAGGTGCCCGGGACGCGGACGCGACATCGGCGTCCTGTCTGCGGTCGGGGCGGGAACGCGACAGTGTGTCGACATGGAGGGGCGTTCCCGGAACCAAGGAGACCGGGCTGGCCGACCAGGTGTTGGGCGGCACTATTCTCTGGCTGTCGCACAGGCAGGGGGCAGGTGACGCGGTGATGGACAAGCTGGGGGCAGGGGATCCGCAACGGATCGGGGCCTATCGACTGCTCGCGCGGCTCGGGGCCGGCGGTATGGGGAGGGTGTACCTGGCCAGGTCCGACCGGGGCCGGACCGTCGCCGTGAAACTCGTCCGGCGGGAACTGGCCGAGCAGGAGGAGTTCAGGGCCCGCTTCCGGCGGGAGGTGCAGGCGGCGCGACAGGTCGGCGGGGACTGGACCGCGCCCGTCCTCGACGCCGACACCGAGGCCGACATCCCCTGGGTCGCCACCGGGTATGTCGCGGGCCCCACCCTTCAGACCGTCGTCTCGCACGACCACGGCGCCCTGCCGGAGCGCTCCGTGCGCATCCTGGCCGCCGGGCTCGCCCACGCTCTGCAGGACATCCATGCCGCCGGGCTCATCCACCGCGACCTCAAGCCCTCCAACGTCCTGGTGACGATCGACGGGCCGCGGGTCATCGACTTCGGCATCGCCCGCGCCCTGGAGACCCTGGCCGGCGCGGGGCTCACGCGCACCGGCGCGCTCGTCGGATCGCCCGGGTTCATGGCGCCCGAGCAGGTGCGCGGCGACCGCATCACGCCCGCGTGCGATGTTTTTTGCCTCGGGTCCGTCCTCGTCTACGCCGCCACGGGCGCACTGCCCTTCGGCGCCGCGAACAGCGGGGCGCACGCGCTGATGTTCCGCATCGTGCAGGAGGATCCCGACCTCGAGGGCATGCCCGAGAGGCTCGCCGATCTCGTACGGGACTGCCTGCGCAAGGACCCGGCCGCCCGGCCCACGCTCGCCGAGATCCTGGAACGGTCCGGCGCCGAGGACACGGTCTCCGGTGGCCGGAGCCGGGACCCCTGGCTGCCCGGCGTCCTGGTCGCCCAACTCGGCCGCCACGCGGTGGGGCTGCTGGACGCGGAGGACCCGGAGGAGGGCGCGCGGGCCGCCGGCTCCGCGCCCGCGGCGGACGCGGCGGCTCCCGGGGGCGCCCAGGGTCACGCGGAGCAGGTCGCGAACCCGGAGCACGTCGCGGATCTGGAGCACGTCGCGAACCCGGAGCACTCCGGTCCCGCGGCGCCCCCGGCGGAAGGAGCCACCGTGCGGGAGGACGCCACGGGTGACGGCGACGGGGCCGCTGGGGCCCGGGTGCACCTGCCAGGAGCCGAAGCCGGCGGCCACCAGGCGGGCGGCGCCGGGGCGATCGAACACGGGGGTCCCCTGACATCCGCCGAGGGCGCACCCCAGGACCCCGTGGACGCCACCGAGCCGGTGCCGCCGGCCCCGGCCTCCGAGGCGCAGCTCGAGCACTCTTCCGCGGCCGACCCGGTGGACGGTGCCGACGGCCCGCCCGTGTCGGCGCCGGTCCGGGCCCGCGAGCTCGACCGGCTGCCCACCCAGGTCGTCCGCTCCGATCACATCCCCGCGCCCGCCGCGCACCCTGCCTACGGTCATCCGCAGCAGCGCCCCCGGCCCTCGGCGTACGGCCGCCCGCAGCACGCCGGCGGCTGGGGCGGTGCCCCGTCCCAGGGCTACGGCCCGGCCCTCGGCCCGACCCCGCCGTACGGGCCGTCCTCGTACGGGACGTCTCCCTACGGTGATCCGGGACAGCCGGAACCCTTGCGCAGAAGCGGCCGCTCCACCGCCGCGCTGATCGTCGTCGCCCTGGTCGTGGCGCTCGGCGCGGGCGGCTCGGTGTACGCGCTGCTGCGGGGCGGGGGGATCGGGACGAGTGGCACCGCAGGGCCGTCGCACACCTCCGCCGCGCCCACGACCCCGGGCCCGACCACGCCCGCGCCCTCCACCCCGGCGAGCGCGAGTCCCACCTCGCCGTCGCCCGCCGCCGGCACCGTCCCGGACGCCTACCTCGGCACCTGGAGCGGCGGCATCGACAACTCCAACGGGCACAGCACCCGCAGCCTGGTCATCCAGCGGGGCGGGGTGGGCGACACGGTGCTCTCCCTGACCGCGGACGGTCCGGTCGGCAGCGGCACGTATCACTGCGTCTTCCAGGCGAAGCTGGCCGAAAAGCCCATCGTGAACGGCCCGTTGAAGATCGGTCCGTCCACGGTCACGGTCGGCAGGCCGGCTTCGTCCTGCACCCCGGGCGCCGCGACGGAACTGACGATCCTTCCGGACGGCCGTCTCAAGCGTCTGAACACGAGCACGGGCGAGTCGCTGACGTACACGAAGGAGGACTGAACTCCCGTCATCTGCTTGTCCGTTGAACGTCATACGAACTTCGGCGGGCGCCCCCTGCCCGTTTCCGCCGACGGCCGTACCGTGACCCCACGATCGGCTCCGGGGGAGTGGCGGGGGACCCACGATGGAGTGGTTGAGCGCAGAGAACGTCGTGGCCGTGGGGACCGCCGTCCTCGGTATCGCCGCTTCCGGCGTCATGGTCTGGTACGAACGCCGGGTGCCGCGCCGCAAGCGCATCGGCTACCGCGTCCAGATGGACAACCCGATAGGTGACGACGTCCGCTCGGGCCGTGCGAACAGACGTCTGGGTCTCTTCGACGAGACCCCGGGCATGGTGGACGCGACACTCGTCCTCCTCCGTATCGAGAACGACGGCTCGCAGGGCATCGACCGCGACGACTACACCGGTCCCGAACGCCACGGACTGACCGCGGTGTTCACCGACCGGACCATCCGTGGTGTCTCGGTCACGCAGCCGACCGACACCGACCACCTCATGGACCACTTCACTCCGGAGCGCGGTTTCGGTTACGAGGGCAACCGGCTGCGCATCCCACGCGTCCCGCTCAACCGCGGCGACCACTTCAAGCTGCTCGTGCTGCTGTCGGGCGGTGACGTGGGCCGCGAGATACGGCTCAGGGGCGGTATCCGGGACGGCGAGGTACACCCCAACCGCAGCGCCACCCCGGACGACAAGCCGCCTTTGTTCAGCCGGGCCGCCCGGCTGATCAGCATCACGCTCACCGTCAGCGTCGTCACGCTCGCCGGCATCGTCATCGCCCGCGACGACGCCCCGCCCAAACCGCTCCCGATGGACTGCGCCCGCGGCTCCCTGAGAATCACCGGATCGACGGCCTTCGCGCCCGTGATAAGGGAAGTGGCCAAGGAGTTCGAGAAGAAGTGCGCGGGCTCACGTATCACCGTGGACGCGCGTGGCAGCGAGGCGGGAGTGGGTGAACTCGTCAGCCGGGGTGCCACGTCCCAGGGCTCGCCCTCCGTGATCGCGTTCTCCGACGGCCTCACGGCCGACGCGTCACGTGAACTCGTCGGGAACCGGGTCGCGGTGCTGGCCTTCACCCTGGTCGTGAACGAGGGCATCGATCTGCGGCGCGGGCTGTCTTTGGCCGACGTACGGCGCATCTACCGCGGACAGGTCGCACGCTGGAATCAGCTCGACCCCCGGCTGCCCGATCTGCCCGTGGTTCTCGTCAGCCGCAACGCCGACTCCGGCACCCGGCAGATCTTCCAGCGGCGGGTGCTGGGCAGTTGGGAGCGCGCCCCCAGCACATCCCCGGACTGTGTCCACAAGGACGACAGATCCGCCCCCGTCATGCGCTGCGAACTCAACTCCACGCAACAGGTGCTGGACAAGGTGGCCGAACTCCCCGGCGCCATCGGCTACAGCGAGCTCAACCTCGCTCTCAGCCACAAGGGCGTGCGCCGGGTGCCCCTGGACGGTGCCGAGGCCTCGGTCGAGGACATCGAGCTCGGCAGGAGCCGCTACCCGTACCGCGGGGTCGAGTACGCCTACACCTACCGCCGCCCGCCGGCCGGTTCCCTCGCCGCCGGCTTCCTCGCCTATCTCGGCCAGGGCGTCGGCGGGACAGTGATCCGGGCTCACGGCCATCTGCCGTGTTCCGCGCCGGCGGTGCTGCCGTTGTGCGCGGACGACGAAGGCTGAACCCGGCGCCCACCGGGCTGCCGCCGGCCGTCTCACCTCGGTTCCGGCGGCCGCTGCCGGGGCATGTTCGGCCGAGCCCCGTTCGGCGGCGCGAGCCTCCCCGGCGCCGTGCCCTCCGCCCGTGGCGCGGTCGCCCCCGCCGTCTGGATCCCCAGCGGCCCCGATCTCGTCCGGAACTCCACCATCCAGTCCGCCGTCTCGGCGCGCACCAGTTCGGTCACGTCCTCCGAGAACCGCCGCAGCACCGACAGGCACCGTTCCGCCGCCTCCCCCGCAGTCCCCTCCGTCGGCCCCAGCACCTCGCGCACGCTCTCCGACGCCCAGTCGAACTGCAGCGCCTGAAGCCGGCGCTGGACGGCCTGCGCGGTCGCCACGTCCCTCATCCACCCGGACGTCACCCCGAAGAACCGGTCCCCTGCCACACACGCCACCCCCAGCAGCAGCGACAGATACGCCCACGGCGCGACCCCGCCGACCACACCGGTCAGATCGAACAGGGGCAGCGCCGCCCCGCAGACGGCTCCGGCCGCCGCGCCGGCACGTAAGAAGAGCGCCCCCCGCCGCTTCCACACGCGGTTCTTGAGATACCAGGTCGCCGTCTCCAGCGCCCGGCACTCCACCCACCGGTACAACTCGTCGAGCCGCTGCGCGGGCTGTGTCCAGTCGCCGTGCGGGAACGGCCGCCCGGTGAGGTCGTCCGGCCGCAGTCCCGCCGCGCCGTCGCCCCGCCCGTCCTGGAGCGGACCCTCCGGCTGCATCTCCGGCTGACTCACCCGGCACTCCCTACGTACGGCTGTCGCGTTCCGCGATGCACACTTCGCGATACGCGCCGGTTTTTGTGCACGCTCCGCGACATATGCGTGACGCATGGTGCTGAAGCGCCTGACCCTTCCTACCGCCCAATGGGTGGCGAGGACCCGGGTTTCATTGCTTTTCCGCCCGGAAGTGGGCCTTGGTCAGGTATGGACCCGCGGTCGAAGTCACTCGAAAGGGTGCTGTCCCGGTTCCGGCCGGGGTCCGGAAGGACTACCGGAGCGAGCGTCACGGTGACCACGTAGGCTCGTGCCAGGCGGTAAAACCCCGCCCGGACAGCGGCACGAAACCCTGACAGCCGTACCGTACGAAACCAGGAGCTGATCGTGATCCCCGGTGGTGGCCAGCCCAACATGCAGCAGTTGCTTCAGCAGGCCCAGAAGATGCAGCAGGACCTCGCCAAGGCGCAGGAGGAGCTGGCGCGGACCGAGGTGGACGGTCAGGCGGGCGGTGGCCTGGTGCAGGCCACGGTCACCGGTGCCGGCGAGTTGCGTGCCCTGGTCATCGATCCCAAGGCGGTGGACCCGGAGGACACGGAGACGCTCGCCGACCTGATCGTCGCGGCCGTGCAGGCGGCCAACGAGAACGCGCAGACCCTCCAGCAGCAGAAGCTCGGCCCGCTGGCCCAGGGGCTGGGCGGCGGCATCCCCGGCCTGCCGTTCTGAGTCCATCGGCCCGTCCCTTCTAAGCGAGGCGAGGGCCAACTACCGTACGTACCAAGAGACCGAGCCCGGCTACGGTACGTACCGTCGCTCTCCAGGAAAGGCAGTCCGTTGTACGAAGGCGTGGTCCAGGACCTCATCGACGAGCTGGGGCGGCTGCCCGGCGTCGGTCCCAAGAGCGCGCAGCGGATCGCCTTCCACATCCTGCAGGCCGAGCCGACGGACGTACGCCGGCTCGCCCAGGCGCTGCTCGAGGTGAAGGCGAAGGTCCGCTTCTGTGCGACCTGTGGCAACGTCGCGCAGGAGGAGCTGTGCGGCATCTGCCGTGACGCGCGCCGCGACGGCTCGGTGATCTGCGTGGTGGAGGAGCCGAAGGACGTCGTCGCGATCGAGCGGACCCGCGAGTTCCGGGGCCGGTATCACGTTCTGGGCGGCGCGATCAGCCCGATCGAGGGCGTGGGCCCGGACGACCTGCGCATCCGGGAACTGCTCGCGCGGCTGGCCGACGGCACGGTCACCGAGCTGATCCTGGCGACGGACCCGAACCTGGAGGGCGAGGCCACGGCCACGTATCTCGCCCGGATGATCAAACCCATGGGCCTCAAGGTCACCCGCCTGGCCAGCGGCCTCCCGGTGGGTGGCGACCTGGAATACGCGGACGAGGTCACCCTCGGCCGCGCCTTCGAGGGGAGACGACTCCTAGATGTCTGACGCCACGCTGCACTCCACGACGATGGACCCCGACGACTTCGCGGTGCAGATCGCAGACCAGATCGAGAGTTTCCTGGTCGCCGTCACGGAGGTCGCCAAGGGTGACGAGCCGGATTCGGCCATTCCGTTCCTCCTGCTGGAGGTCTCCCAGCTGCTGCTCGCGGGCGGTCGCCTCGGCGCGCACGAGGACATCGTGCCGGACGAACGCTACGAGCCGGACTCGGGCCCGGACGCGGACGCGGACGACCTGCGCGAACGCCTCGCCGTCATGCTGGACCCGGTCGACGTCTACTCGGAGGTCTTCGACCCCTACGAGCCGCGCAAGGCGCCCGTGCCGGCCCGTATCTCGGACGACCTGGCGGATGTCATCACCGACCTGCGCCACGGCATGGCCCACTACCGGGCCGGCCGCACCACCGAGGCACTGTGGTGGTGGCAGTTCTCGTACTTCTCCAACTGGGGCTCCACGGCGTCCGCGACGCTCCGCGCGCTGCAGTCCCTGGTCGCGCATGTGCGGCTGAACCAGCCGCTGGAGGAGCTCGACGGTCTCGACACCGACCAGGGCCTCGGCGACGAGACCCTCGCCGAGGAGGCGGGCAGGGTCATGGCCCGGGAGATCGCGGGGCCGCTGGGGCTGCGGCCGGTCAAGTAACCCCGGCGACCCCCTTTCCGAGCGCGCTCAGGCCTCCGGCCAGCGCGAGCAGGAGCACGAGGGCGCGGGCCCGTCTCTCGGGTAGGCGTCCCGTAAGGGCCCGGCCGGCCAGGGCGCCCGCAGCCAGGGCGGCGACGGCCAGGACCCAGACCGGCGCGGTGAGGCGGGGCAGGCCGTTCGACGCCACGGACACCGCATTGACGATGACGCCGTAGAACTGCGCGTTCGGCACGAACTCGCGCACCGTCCACTCGGCGTTCAGTGCGTAGAGGGAGACCGGCGGCCCTCCGACCCCGGCGGCGGAGTTCATGAACCCGCCGAGACCCCCGGCGACGACGGCTCCCCGGCCGCCGCGCAGGGCGGCGACCCGCAGGCCGCGCATCACCAGTACCACAGCGACGGTGACGAGCGCGCCCATGCAGACCATCAGCGCGGGTTCCGGCAGCCGCCGGGCCAGCCAGGTCCCGGCCGGCACGGTGACCACGGCGGCGAGGCACAACGGCACCATGACGGTGAGCCGCACCCTGCGCCACCCGTCGGCGATTCCGACGGCACTGATGACCCCGGCGGCGCAGTTGGCGAGCGCGACCCCCTGGGCGGGCCCGAGCAGGAGCACCAGCCCGGGCACGGCGACCAGCGCGAACCCCATCCCCGTGAGCCACTGCACACAGCCGCCGAGCAGCACGATCCCGGCCAGCAGCACATCCGGCGCCCACCCACCCGTCATGGGTCGGCATCCTCCCGCCGCCGGTCCGGCGGGATCAACGACAGGGCGCGGATGCGTCACCTTCGTGCACGGCGTCGGCCCCGTGTTTGAAGGCCGGTCGACGGGTCTCGTGTGACGCGTGGCACTTTCCGAGTACGGGGCCAACGCCGGGGCAGATGCGCTGCTGGAGCGGCCGGAGTCGCGCGGTGCAGATCTGCGGTGAAAACCGCCGCAGGCCCGTCGTACGTCCGGAGAAGAACCGGGGTGATCCGGGGGTGAGCGAGACATCTCACCATGCGGTATCCCGGAAGGGGAATTCGGCCGCTCGATAGACTGAGCCGACCGCACCGGCAATGCGCAGGTGCGGAAAGAGACGGATTGAGCGAGGAGCGCACGTGGGCCTTGTCGTGCAGAAGTACGGAGGCTCCTCCGTAGCCGATGCCGAGGGCATCAAGCGCGTCGCCAAGCGGATTGTGGAAGCCAAGAAGAACGGCAACGATGTGGTTGTCGTGGTTTCCGCGATGGGCGACACGACGGACGAGCTGATCGATCTCGCCGAGCAGGTTTCCCCGATGCCTGCCGGGCGTGAGCTCGACATGCTGCTGACCGCCGGAGAGCGGATCTCCATGGCGCTGCTGGCCATGGCGATCAAGAACCTGGGTCGCAAGGCGCAGTCGTTCACCGGCAGCCAGGCAGGTGTCATCACCGACTCGGTCCACAACAAAGCCCGGATCATCGACGTTACGCCGGGCCGCATCCGTACCGCGCTGGACGAGGGCAACATCGCCATCGTTGCCGGTTTCCAGGGCGTCAGCCAGGACAAGAAGGACATCACGACCCTGGGTCGCGGTGGTTCCGACACAACCGCGGTTGCGCTGGCCGCCGCCCTCGACGCCGAGGTGTGCGAGATCTACACCGACGTCGACGGCGTGTTCACCGCGGACCCGCGTGTGGTGAAGAAGGCCCGGAAGATCGACTGGATCTCCTTCGAGGACATGCTGGAACTGGCCGCGTCCGGGTCCAAGGTGCTGCTCCACCGCTGTGTGGAGTACGCACGCCGTTACAACATCCCGATCCACGTCCGCTCCTCCTTCAGCGGGCTGCAGGGCACGTGGGTCAGCAGTGAGCCGATTCAGCAAGGGGACAAGAAGGTGGAGCAGGCCATCATCTCCGGTGTCGCGCACGACACCTCCGAGGCCAAGATCACGGTCGTCGGCGTGCCGGACAAGCCGGGCGAGGCCGCCTCGATCTTCCGCGCCATCGCCGACGCCGAGATCAACATCGACATGGTCGTGCAGAACGTGTCCGCGGCGGCGACCGGTCTCACGGACATCTCCTTCACCCTTCCGAAGACCGAGGGGCGCAAGGCGATCGGCGCCCTGGAGAAGGGCAAGACCGCGATCGGCTTCGACTCGCTGCGTTATGACGACCAGATCGGCAAGATCTCCCTCGTCGGCGCGGGCATGAAGACGAACCCGGGCGTCACGGCCTCCTTCTTCGAGGCGCTCAGCGACGCGGGCGTGAACATCGAACTGATCTCGACCTCCGAGATCCGCATCTCGGTCGTCACGCGCGCGGACGACGTCGCGGAGGCCGTCCGCGCGGTGCACACCGCGTTCGGTCTGGACTCCGAGAGCGACGAGGCCGTCGTCTACGGAGGCACCGGGCGATGACCGGCCTCCCCTGCGGGGGCGCGGAACGTACGGAGCCGTCAGGTCTTCCCGGCGGCGGGCCGTCGGCCGGTCCTCTTCGCGCCGGCCCGGGCCGGACGGACCGCCGATGACGGCGCGGACCGGGAAGCCGACACTCGCAGTCGTGGGAGCGACCGGTGCCGTCGGCATGGTCATGCTTCAGATCCTGTCCCAGCACGCGGACATCTGGGGTGAGATCCGTCTGATCGCCTCGCCGCGTTCGGCCGGCCGCAAGCTGGCCGTGCGCGGGGAAGAGGTCGAGGTGGTGGCGCTCAGTGAGGAGGCACTGTCCGGCGTCGACGTGGCGATGTTCGACGTGCCGGACGAGATCGCCGAGCGGTGGGCGCCGATCGCCGCGGCCCAGGGTGCGGTCGTGGTGGACAACTCGGGTGCCTTCCGGATGGACCCCGAGGTCCCCCTGGTCGTGCCCGAGGTCAATCCGCATGCCGCCCGGGTGCGTCCGCGCGGCATCATCGCCAACCCCAACTGCACGACCCTCTCGATGATCGTGGCCCTCGGCGCGCTGCATGCCGAGTTCGGGCTGCGCGAGCTGGTCGTCTCCTCGTACCAGGCCGTGAGTGGGGCGGGGCGTGCGGGCATCGACACGCTACGGCAGCAGTTGTCGCTGGTCGCGGGCACGGAACTGGGGACCAGCCCCGGTGACCTGCGGCGCGCGGTGGGCGACCACACGGGTCCTTTCCCGGAACCGGTCGCGCTGAACGTGGTTCCGTGGGCCGGGTCGCTGCGCGAGGACGGCTGGTCCTCGGAGGAGATGAAGGTCCGCGACGAGTCCCGCAAGATCCTCGGACTGCCGGAGCTGCGCGTGGCCGTCACCTGCGTGCGCGTGCCGGTGGTCACGGTCCACTCGTTGACGGTCCACGCCCGCTTCGAGGGCGAGGTCACGGTCGACCGGGCCCGCGAGATCCTCGACACCGCGCCCGGCGTGGTCCTCTGCGACAACCCGGCGGCGGGCGAGTTCCCCACACCCGCGGACGTGGTGGGCACGGACCCGACCTGGGTGGGCCGGGTGCGCCGCGCCCTGGACGATCCGACAGCCCTGGAACTGTTCGTGTGCGGCGACAATCTGCGCAAGGGCGCGGCCCTGAACACGGCGCAGATCGCGGAACTGGTGGCCACGGAGCTGGGGGCGTCGTAGGGGACTCGGGACGCCGTCCGCGCCGGGTTCGGATGCGGGGTGCGGCGTCCCGTTCGCGATGGCTACGGCGGGCCCCGGAGCCGGGTGGCCGACGCCTCGTTTCGCATCGCCTCTTGGTGTGGTTTGCCCGATGAATGACGCCCTCGGCGGGTGCCGTGTGACGCACGTGATACGGGCGTACGGCGGCAACGCCTGTCTGCAGGGCGGAAACCCCGTGGTCAAAGGCGGAATCGTTTGTAGGATCTATGTCGGTTCCGTGGTCCGGTCCTATGGTCCGGACCACTTGAATCCAAGTCTCCCGGCGTTCGAAGATTTCCCTCCCCGCCCCCGCAACCGCACACAGGGCGGGGAGCGTCTTTGCGGTCGCCCTTCGGGGGCCGAGCACCACCACACATGGGGCATAGGGGAAGAGCTGGTACGCATGGCACTTGACGCACGGTCCGGTGCGCTGGGGGGCAGACGCGAGAACACGCAGACGGGCGGGACGCCCGACGCAAACGTGATGTCTCTCGCGTACAACCCTGGCGGGGCGAGACGTGTCCAACAAGCGTGGCAGAGGTACTCGAATTCACCGTGGTACGGGCGAGGGGCACGGCCCTGCGTCCGCCCCGCCGCCCCCGCATGCCCGGTGCGCCCGGCGGCATGCCGGTGATCGCCCCCATGCCCGCAGCGCGGCCCACCCGCATTCCGAACCAGCGCGAGGGCGCTGACGAGACGACGGTCGTCGGCACCACGGTCGACCATCTGACCGAGACGTACCGCGCCCACTATCGCTCCCTCCTCGGCCTCGCGGCGCTTCTCCTCGACGACACCGCGTCCTGCGAGGACGTCGTCCAGGAGGCGTTCATTCGGGTCCACTCGGCACGCATGCGCGTCCGCGACCCGGAGAAGACGCTCGCGTACCTCCGCCAGACCGTTGTGAATCTTTCGCGCTCGGCGTTGCGCCGCCGCATCCTCGGGCTCAAGCTGCTGTCCAAGCCCATGCCCGACATGGCGAGCGCCGAGGAGGGCGCATACGACCAGCTGGAGCGCGATTCGCTGATCCGGGCGATGAAGGGACTCCAGCGCCGTCAGCGCGAGGTCTTGGTGCTGCGCTATTTCGCGGACATGACCGAAGCCCAGGTCGCGGAGACGCTGGGTATCTCGCTCGGGTCGGTGAAGGCGTACGGTTCGCGTGGGATAGCCGCGCTCCGTACCGCCATGGGGGCATCGGCATGAGCAAGTACGACGAGCGGCGCGGCGCCTCCGGGGGGTGTGACGCCCACGACCGCCACGAGCCCTATGAGTGGCATCAGCCGACCGACCGGACCGAGCCCCATGACGACGACCATGAACAGCATGCTGGGAACGGAACTGTGAACCACCGCCCCGAGGACCAGGACCGGCGCGAGGCCGGACCGGACCGCGCCGCTGTCGACGTGACCGCGGGCGATCGCTCCGCGTCCGGGCACGGTGGCGTCGACGGCGGGGATGACACGGGCGCCGCACGCCTTGGTGCGGAGCCCGAAAACTACGGTGCGGATGACGACGGCTTCGGTGCGGGGCGGGACCGGCTCATGGCGGCGCTCGACGGCCTTGGCCGCGATGACCTCGCAGCCCGCGGCTCCGCAAGCGCCCGGCTCGGTCCGGACGGCGCAGGAGCCGGGACCGGCCCCGAGGGGCCCGAGGCGGCGCCGGAGGGACTCGGTCCGGACGAACGGGCGCTGCGCCGGATGCTGCATCAGGCGGTGGGCGATATCGAGCCGCGCGACGGCGCGCTGGCGCATCTTCGGCGTGCGGTGCCCGCCCGGCGGGCCCGGAAGCGGCAGGCCGTGGTCGGAATGGCGGCCGCCGCACTGTTCATCGGCACGGCGATCCCCGCTCTCGCCCACGTCTCGGACGCCACCGGCTCCAACGCCGACCCCTCCATCGCCGGCCAGGCCTCGCAGGCCCAGGGCGGCACCTCTCAGGACAAGGGCCCGGACGGCGGTTCCAGTGGCGCCGCCGGGACCTCGGGCACCTCGAAGGACAAGGGCGGGAACGGTCAGAAGAACGAGGAGGACAAGGGCAAGGGCGTGGGCAGCGGGGCGACCGGTCACGTCGACCCGTCGTCCTCCGCGGAGAATGCGCCCGCATGCGCCGTGGAGCAGCTGGGCGACGCGACCGCCACCACGGCTGACCCGGACGCCACCGGCACGATCTACGGCACGTTCCGCGTCACCAACACCTCCACCACGAGCTGCACCGTCTCGGGCGCGGGCACCGTGACCACCGCCGCCGAGGGTTCCGCCGACCCGGCCAAGATCAGCGTGGTCGACCACGTCACCGGCGACGCGGCCACGGCTTTGCCCGACCCGACCCAGGAAGTCACCTCGGTGGTGCTCAAGCCCGGGACGGCGTACGACGTCAAGTTCGCCTGGGTCCCCTCGCAGACCTGCTCCACCACGGGCGGCGGCACCGGCGATCCGACCCCGGACCCGAGCCCCTCGGACACCGCAAGCACGGGCGGCGGCGGGGCCACCGTCGGCACGTCACCGCAACTGATGGCGGAGGACGGCGTGGCCGACGGCAGCGTAGCGGTCACCAACACCCCGGTGACCGGCTCCGGGACCTCCACGGCGACCATCCCGAACGCGTGTGCCGGTACGGTCTACCGCACGGGAATCCTGCTGCCGACCTCCTGAACCGGCGCGTCGGCCGACCGATCGTGACGGTGGGGACCGGTCGTGGCGATGCAGTCCGGTCGTGGTGGCCGGGCCGTCCGTCGGGTGGGCATTCATGCGGCGCACGGACGGGCTCGACCCAGGTCGAGTCTCACCCCTTGGCGGCGCGGGCCCTGCTCTCGCCGTCGGCTTCCCGGCTCACGGCCCCGTCGGTCACGGACTCCTCTGCCGAGGCCTCCTCCGCCGGGCCCTCGGCCGAACCGCCGTCCCCGGAGGCGGCCGCCCCGGAGTCCGGTCCTTCCGTTCCGTTCGTCACGAGCCCCAGCGCCGCGTCCCGCGCGTACTCGGCCTCGCGTCGCAGCAGCCGAAACCACATGAACACCGTGAATCCCCCGAAGACGAACCACTCGCCGGTGTAGCCCAGGTTCTGGAACGCCTTCAGATCCAGCCCGGTCCCCGCCGGCGCCGTCGCCGGTACCGTCTTCATCCCGTCGTCGGCCTTGTCGAGAGTGACCCAGGCGTCGTACACGTCGTACGGCACCAGGTTCACCAGCGACGCGGCGCTGATCGCGGCGGTCTGGCCGGCGGGCAGCCCACCGCCCGTGCCCACCCCGTTCGCCCCGGGGCTCTCCGACGCCTGCAGGGCCCCTGTGACGGTGACCTCGCCGGACGGTGCGGCCGGCGCCTTCGCGGCGTCTGCGTGACCCGGCAGCCAGCCCCGCACCACTGGCAGCGCCTCGCCGGAATCGGTCCGCAGCATGGCGAGCACGTAGAAGCCCTGCCTGCCGTCCAGCTCCCGGTCCGGCACCAGCAACTGCTTTCCGTACCGCCCGGTGGCCGTGGCCCGCATCCCGGATGTCTTCTTGTCCACGGGCAGCAGTTCGGCCAGCGGCCGGGGCGCCGCCTTCATGCCCGCCGCCACCTGCTCGGTCTGCGTCCGGTGGTCCTGGACCCGGGCATCGAACCGGCTCAACTGCCACGACCCCATGAAGATGCAGAAGGGGACGGCCAGCAGCACGAAGGCGTTGATCCCCCACCAGCGGGGCGTCAGCAGAAACCGGTACACGCCCTCAACGGTACGGTGCCACCCCCGCGGACCCGCCCGTGGGGCCCTCGGGAGCTGCCTGCCGCACCCGGGGAGCGGCCTTCGGCTCCCGGCGTACGGGGCACACGCGCATGCCCCGTAGGTCCGACCCGGCCTCGCACCTGCGGGTGCGCCGCCGGCCCGATGCACCGGCCCCCGTGACCGCGCAGCTCACCCCCGGGCCCGTGCCCCGGTCGTCGCGTCCTCGCCTTTCCTTACGCCGTCCCCAGATGCCGCGCCGCGAAGTCCAGCTCCAGCCGCACCTGCTTGATCCGCTCGTCGACCACCAGCGAGCCGTGTCCCGCGTCGTACCGGTACATCTCGTGCACCGCGTCCCGCGCGACGAGCCGGTCCACGTAGTTCTCGACCTGACGGATCGGGCACCGCGGGTCGTTCACCCCCGCCGAGATGTACACCGGTGCCTTCACCGCGTCGACATACGTGAGCGGCGACGAGGCCTCGAAGCGCTCCGGAACCTCCTCGGGCGTGCCCCCGAGCAGCGTCCGGTCCATCGCCTTCAGCGCCTCCATCTCGTCGTGGTACGCCGTGACGTAGTCGGCGACGGGGACCGCCGCGATGCCGATGGTCCACGCGTCCGGCTGCGTGCCGAGCCCGAGCAGCGTCAGGTAACCGCCCCACGAGCCGCCCGTCAGGACGAGCCGTTCGGGATCGGCGAGCCCGGACGACACCGCCCACTCCCGGACCGCTGCGATGTCCTCCAGTTCGATCAGCCCGACCCGGTGCTTGAGCGCATCCGTCCAATCACGCCCGTATCCCGTCGAACCCCGGTAGTTGACCCGCACCACCGCGTATCCGTGGTCCACCCAGGCCGCCGGGCCCGCCGCGAACGAGTCGCTGTCGTGCCAGGTCGGGCCGCCGTGGATGTCGAACACCGTCGGCAGCGGCCCGCTCGCCCCTGCGGGTTTCTGGACCAGGGCGTGGACGCGGCCACCGGGACCCTTCACCCAGACGTCCTCCACCGGCACCGACCCCGGCGACCTCATGCCGGGGGGATCCAGCACGACCCTGCCCGACGTCGAGCGCACCACCGGCGGCTCCGCCGCCGACGACCACAGGTACTCCACCGTCCCGTCGGGACGGGCCGTGGCCCCGGACACCGTGCCCGGAGGCGTCGGCACCCGCGCCAGCTCCCGCGTCGCCGGGTCGTAGCGGAACAGCTCGCTGCGCGCCTCGAAACTGTGCACGATCAGCAGCGCCGAACCGTCGGGATACCACTCGGCGGCCACGTCACCCGGCAGGTCCAGGCCCAGGTCCGTCTCCTCGCCCGAGGCGACGTCCCACACCATCGGCTCCCACCGGCCGCGCCGCTGGTGCCCGATCAGCAGGCGCGTGTCCCCGTCGACCGGTGCGAAGCCCAGCACCTCCAAGCCCAGCTCGACCGTGCCGCCCTTGGTGTCGTCCAGCTCCGCCAGGGTCGAACCGTCCTGCCGCAGCACGCGCAGCGCGGAATGCATCGCGTCGCCGTGCTCGGTGTGCTCGATGGCGATCAGCGCGCCGTCGTGCGAAAGGTCGCCCACCCCGGCCGATTCACGGTGCCGGTAGATCTCCGCCGGGTCCTGGCCGGCCCGTACGAGGTGGATGGTCGACCCGTCCTGGTCGGTCGAACGGCCCACGACCGCGGTGCGCCCGTCCCGCCCGATCGCCAGCCCGGCCGGGTACGAGGGCTCGAGCCCGGGAGCCGCCGGCACGTGGGCCCTGGAGCTCTCGCCGGCGCCGGAGTCCTCACCGGAGGCGCCGGGCGCGAACCGCTGGCGTCTCCAGATGCCGAACTCGTCCCCGTCCGTGTCGTCGAACCACCAGATCCACTCGCCGTCCGGCGAGAGCACGCCGTCCGTCGTTCCGTTCGCCCGGTCCGTGACCTGGCGCTGCTCGCCCGTGATCCGGTCCCACGCGTACAGCTCGTACGTCCCCGTCGCATTGGAGACGAACAGGGAACGCTGCGGTGCGTCCTCCGCCCAGTCGGGCAGCGACACCCGTGGCGCCCGGAAGCGCTTCTCCCAGTC
The DNA here is from genome assembly GCF_036281785.1 of Streptomyces chiangmaiensis. NCBI lineage: Bacteria > Bacillati > Actinomycetota > Actinomycetes > Kitasatosporales > Streptomycetaceae > Streptomyces > Streptomyces chiangmaiensis. The sequence goes on from NZ_JAYWVC010000027.1 coordinate 50,983, forward strand.
CGGCATGTCCTCGCCGTGCACCGGCGAGCTGGACCCGTTGCTCTCAGTCATGGCCCCCATAGTGCCTGGCTCGGCGGACTTTGCGCGGGTGAGGTCCCCAGCCTGTGGAAAACTCGCCGGAAAAGCTTGTGACCAGCATGATCCGGACCTGCCGGTCGTGCCCCACAGCCGGCTCCGCTGCCGATCACGGGGCTTCGGGCCCGGCCGCGCGCCGTCCGTCGCCGCGGGCGCGGACGACGTGGCGCCCGCGTGCGAGGCGGGGGAGCAGGACCCGACGGGGTGCAGTGCAGGGACACGGCGGTGGACGACCTGACCGGCGCCTTGATCGTCCATGTCTGCCCCGCGCACGAGGCAGGGTCGATTGTCAGTGGCGGGATGCACACTCGCGACATGACTTCGATGACCGATCTGCGTAAGACCGTGGAGAGTTTCTGGGCCGCGGCGGAGGCCCGTGACTGGGACGCGTTCGCGGACACCCTGGCCGACGACGTCGTCTACACCCTGCCGCAGACGCGCGAACGCATCCGTGGGCGGGAAAGGTACGTCCGTTTCAACCGCGAGTACCCGGGCGACTGGCACCTGCGCGTCGAGCGCATTGTCGTCGAGCGCGAACAGGCCGCCACCTGGCTCCACTTCACGGTGGGCCTGGAGGCGATGCACGCCCTCACGTTCTTCACGGCCGACCAGGAGGGACACATAGCGACGGTGACGGACTTCTGGCCCGAGCCCTACGAGCCGCCGGCGGGTCGCGACCACCTGGTCGAGCGCTACTGACGGCTCCGTGCAGTCCGGGGGGCCTCTTCGCCGTCCTGCAGATCAGAGGAGGGCTCGCACACCCGTGCGTGAGCCGTCCCCGAAGCTCCGGGCGTCCCCTATCCTCCGGTCGTCTCGCGGCGCCTGCGGCCCAGGAGTTCGGCCAGGCCACGCCGCGTCGCCGCCAGGACCACCCGGTCCTCGGGGCGCAGGACGTAGGTGGGCGACAGGTCCCAGACCAGTCCTGGGGTGCGGGCCTGGGTGTCCGTCTCCGGGCCGGGCGGGCGGTCGCGCTCGCCGGGCGCCGAGGCGTCCCGGGCGAGCACACGCCACGCCCCCGCCCGGAACGCCTCGGCGACCGTCCGTCCCTCCAACTGCGGATGTCCCGCCACGCCCACTGTGGCGAACAGCAGTACCCGTCGCTCGACCGGGATCGCGCCCAGGATCTGCCGCCCCAGCATGGCTCCGGCGAATGCGGGCGCGGCCAGGTGCGACACGCTGCGGCTGCGGGTCAGGGCGTGCGGGTGAGCGGCCCGCAGCGTGCGGTAGACAGCGGTCGCGAAGTCGTCGTCGTACAGGCGCAGGACGACCCGCAGATCGGGCCGTACGGAGCGGGCGTACAGGACCGCCTCGAGGTTCGTGGTGTCGGCGCTGGTCAGCGCGAGCAGTGCGTGCGCCCGCTGGATCTTGGCGGCTTCGAGGACGCCTTCCTGCGTCACATCACCGAGCACGACGGGTACCCGCAGCCTGCGCGCCGTGGCCAGCCCGCGTGCGTCGGGATCGCCCTCGACGCACACCACGGGGATCTTCAGCTCGCGCAGCCGGATCATGACCCGTGTGCCGATCTTCCCGAGGCCGAGCAGCACCACGTGCCCCGACAACCCGCGCGGCGGCTTGCGCAGCGCGGACCCGTTGCGGAAGGTGCCGAGCGCCTCCAGCACGGCCGCCAGCAGCACGGGCAGCAGCAGCAATCCCACCAGCCCGGACAGCAGTTGCAGGATCTGCCGTCCGGTGGGCTGACCGATGGCCGGGTTGTTGATGGCGAAGAGGTCGAGGAGCGTCAAGTACGTGGCGCGCAGCGGGGGTTCGCCGGTGACGGCCATCGACGTGACCGCGAGCGCGACGACGCAGCCCACGAGCCCGGCGAACGACCAGCGCAGCCGCCGCGACAGCAGCGAGCCGAGTGGCACGGGGCCGCGCCCGGTGGACAGGGAGGGACCCGTGTACGAGACGGTCTCCAGGACGACGGTGCCACGCCCCGTGGCCTCCGCGACGGCCCTTTCGTCGGGCAGGAGCCGGGGTCCCTGCTCGCCGCTTTCCTCCGAACCGTCCGCTCCCGCAGGATCGTTGGTCGTCGCGGACAGCAGGGCCAGCGTGCAGAGCCCGGGGTCGGCGACCTGCCCGGGCCCGGGTGGTGGGCGCTCGACGGCCCGCAGCATCAGCCCGTCGGTCTGTACGACCTTGGTGGTGCCGGCGACCGCAGTCGCGGCCAGCGCGGGCGCGGCCGTGTCGGCGTCGGACAGGACGGTCGTGGACGCGTCGAACTCCTCCTCGCCGCCCGGTCCGCCCGAGGCCAGCGCCGCGGCCTGGTCGAGCAGCGCCTCGATGTGCTGCCCCAGCCGCCGGTTGTACAGCCGCAGCACGAGCCGCAGACGCGGGTTGATACGGCGGGCGGTGAGCGCGGCCCGGATGTTGGTCTCGTCGTCGTCGTAGACGAGCGCCAGAGCCGCGGCCCGGTCCACTCCGGCCTCGGCCAGGACGGCCTCGGAGACCTCGACGGCCTCCAACAGCCTTATGGAGCCCGGGGTTTCCGTCGTACGGCCGCCCATGGCGGTAGCGCGGGCGACCATACCGCTTCCATGACCGTTGCCGGTTCCCGCCGCGCGTGTGACGGCGGCCGAGACCCGGTCGAGCAGCCCCGAAGCCCGGGCGCGCCCCACGACCGGCTGACGGGCGACTCGTTCGGAGGGCGAAACGACGAGCGTCACCTGTTCGGCGTACACACCGCGCAACTCGGCGGCCAACCGGTGCGCGAGCCCGTCGTCGCCGCAGACCACCATGTGCGCGACGGGGTCACCCGACCCGTTCTGTTGCGGAACGCCTGCCACGGTGAGAAAGACTGCCCTGGCGATGGTGTTGGTTCCACACCGGTTCGGGATGCGACGCACAGTCTCGAGGGGCGGCGCGCCCAGTCCGGAAGGACACCAGGTGATCACTCGTGCTGTGTCACGCTTTCCGTGAGGAAAGCCGTGCCATGCGATCGAGCGACGACTCGATCACCGCTTGGGCGCTTGCCGCCCGCTGCGCCGACGCCGACGCCTGTCCCGGGCGGAGGCCGCTGTACTGAGCGGCTGCCCCGTCGGCACGGTCCGCTCCCGTGTGGCCCGTACCCGCGCCACACTCCTCGACCTGCTCATCGAGACGGACCCCGCACCGGCGGCCTGAAGCGCTTGACAAGGAGGGTGCCTGCGGCGGCCGCACTCGGTGGTGGTCCCCGCGGGCCGAGCGTGTGACGGCGTCGTCGGCCGGGCCTTTGGCTGCGGGGCGCGTGGCAGGAGGGAACCGCCCGACCCACTTGTGCGCCGTCCCGTGGAAGGCGCTGATCGGTGATGAGCGAGGCAGCAGCCCATGCGTCATACTCGTGTGTGTGCCTCGACCGTGATCACGGATGGGAGCGTGCGTTCGAAATCGGTCGCACATCGCCGCCCAGGGCCGGAGGAAGGCGGCGGCCGCAGGGGCTCGCGGGAGTGCGTGAGCCGCCCGTGCCCCGTTACAGCCGGTGCGGAATGTCCACTCGCACATCATTCGTCCCACCAAGTCCGGACGAGCCATGCCCCGGCAAGGGAGCGAGGCAGTCCGTAGCGGCGGGGGGCGCTCGGCGGCCGGAGGAGCCGTCACCGGCCGGACCCGTCCCTGAGGGGGCCATCATGGCTGTGGAAATTCCGCCGCTGATCCGACCCTCCCGGCTCAGGCGCCGAGGGGGTCTGCTCGGCGAGTGCCTCGCAGAATTCCTGGGGACGTTCGTCCTCATCTCCTTCGGGTGCGGAGTAGGGGCCGTGGCCGTAGCCGCGCTGCCGGGATCGGGGCGTACGGCGGGACCCACCACCATCTTCGTCGGCGCCGGTGACTGGCTGCTGATCACATGGGGCTGGGCCATGGCTGTGACCTTCGGCGTCTATGTGGCCGGAGGCGTCAGCGGCGCACACATCAATCCGGCGGTCACGCTGGCCTTCGCGGTGCGTCGCCGGTTCCCCTGGCCCAAGGTCGTGCCCTACATGTTCGCGCAGCTGGTCGGCGCGTTCGCCGGGGCTGCACTGGTGTACGGCGTCTACCACGACGCGATCCACGCCTTCGACAGTGCCATGGAAGGGCCGAAGACCGACGGACACACCCTCGCGACCTTCTCGATCTTCGGAACGTTCCCGGCGCCGTACTTCCACGGAGGCGTCTGGGGGCCGCTGGTGGACCAGATCGTCGGCACCGCGTTTCTGGTCATGTTCATCGTGGCGGTCGTCGACCTGCGGAACACGGCGGTGAAGGCCAACCTCGGCCCCCTGGTGATCGGCCTCGTGGTCGCCGCCGTCGGCATGTCGTACGGCGCGAACGCCGGCTATGCCGTCAACCCTGCAAGGGACTTCGGGCCGCGCCTGTTCACCTGGGTGGCGGGTTGGCAGGAGCTCGCTCTCCCCGGCACCTTGTCCGGCTCCTTCAGCGACTACTTCTGGATTCCCATCGTCGGGCCTCTCGTCGGAGGTGTGATCGGAGTTCTCGTCTATGACCTGTTCATCGGCGATGTCCTGCACATCCGGTCGCAGTCGGCCGAACCTCCGCAGGCCGGTCTGACCCGTTCGGTGACGAGCACGGACGACGGGGAGTGACGGGCGAGGGGGGCGGATGGCCGACGGCGCAGTGCATCGCGCGTCGGCCACTCCGTCCTGTTCGGAGATCCGGCCCGGCGGGACGATACGGGCCCGTGACGATCGGTGCCTGGATCGGTGGAACCGGACTCCGGCCGGCGTCGACCCTGGCCGAGTTGGCCGTGGGGTTCTCCAGGGGGCACATGGTGTGGTCACCGCTGAGCCCCAGGTGGGCGAGGCCCAAGCTTCCTCCCGCCCGACCCCTGCAACCTTCCGTCTCGGCGCGTCGTCCAATTCGTGTCCGGTACTGATCACTGTGCCGGGGTCTCTTCTGTCCCATCTGGGGGATGTCATGAGTTCTGTCTCCGTCGGGCGTGTGCTGCGTCGCGGGGCCTGTGCCGGAGCCGTGGGGGCGTTGGTCGTAGCCGGTCTGGGGAGCGGGGTCGTCTTCGCCGACGACCAGCCGCAGAGCGATCAGCTGTGGATCCAGGCGCCGTACGAGCAGTCGATCATCGTCGCTCCGGACGGCGGTGCGGCGCAGTACCGGTCGCTGGCGCTCGGTCTTTACCACGACAACGACAACTTCACCGTGACCGACGGTCGCCTGACCGTCGACATCTCCGGGCTCGCCGGGGTCGCCGAGGTGGCCTGGCCCGACAACTGCACGCCGAACGACGCCGGCACCGTCGCCGTGTGCGACACCGGCGACGTGCCGACCCGCTACAGCGCGCAGGTGCAGCTGAAGGTGCGGGCCACCGCCGGCGCCCCCGTGGGAGCGCAGGGTGCGATCGAGTACTCCGCCGAGGCCACCGGCGGACCCGACGGCACGCTCGTGGCCCCGGAGGGCTCCGCGGAGACCTTCGTCACCGTCGGCTCCGGCCCGGACCTCGGCATCAGCGCCCCGCAGGATGTCACCGACGTCGCGCCCGGCACCAGCCTCACCGTGCCGTTCTCCGTCACCAACACCGGCAACGAGACCGCCCATGGCTTCAGCGTGAGGATGTGGGCGACGTACGGCCTCGACGTCGTCACCCGCTACCCGCAGTGCACCTACACCGGGCCGGACGACGGCGGTGAGTACACACCCATGACGTACGCGACCTGCTCCTTCGACACCGACGTCGCGCCCGGCGCGACCGTTGAGCTGCCGGAGCCGCTGCGGCTCGCCGTCACCGACCACGCGCTGTACGACCGGTTCGACTACGAGGTCCAGCCCGGCGGCGACGCCACCGACCTCGACGGCTCGGACAACGGCCGCTCCTGGCACATCGACACCGACAACACCGCCGACTTCGCCGTGCGCGGCACCGAGGTGAGCGGCGCGGCCGGCGACACCGTCACCGCCGCCTTCCGCTTCGTCAACCGCGGTCCGGCCTGGGTCGGCAACGTCAGCTCCGGCGACCCGGCCGCCGTGATCGACTTCTACCTCCCGGAGGGCACCACTGCCACGTCCGTGCCCGACACCTGCCGCAACGCCTGGACGTCCGGCGATGACCCGGCCATCGGCCACTACGCGTGCACACTGCCGATGTGGGCCAAGCCGGACCTGAAGGTCAGCTTCCCGTTCCAGCTGCGCATCGACCGCGTCGTCCCCGATGCGACGGGCCGCGTCGTCGCCCGGCCCTACTACGGCACGTCCTTCGCCTTCGACCCGAACAGCAAGAACAACTCGGCCAAGGTGGTCGTCAACCCGTCCGCCTGACAGCGGTGAGGGGGCGGGCCCGTGGCTCGCCCTCCTTCCGTCCCCGACCTGCTGCGACGGTCCGCCGACGCCCGCGGTTGTCGGCCGCTGTGCGTCGGCGTTGTCACGCGGTTGGACACGCACGTCTGCCGCAAGGCATGGGCCGTATGCCTCTGCTGTACAGCAACGACCGCCGTTCGTCGGTGACTGTCACCGGCCTTCAACGCTGTGCTGTCGCTGAGTTGGGAGCCGGAGATGCCTGCGGAGGTCGCAGGGCGAGGACGGCGAGGTCGTCGCGTCCATCGCCGCTGGGATGCCCCTCGGTCAAGGCCTGCACGAACGCGCGCAGTGGCCGCTCCGCGTGCTCCGCAGCGAGAGCGAGCAGGCGTTCCAAGCCGACGTCGATGGGTTGCCGGGGGCACTCGATCAGCCCGTCGGTGAAGAGGACCACGGTAGAGCCGGCCGGTACGGGGTGGGTGTGGTCACGGCGTGGCACCGTGATGTCGACGCCAAGGGGCAGGTCCGAGTCGACGGAAAGATATCGAGCTTGCCCATCGGGGGTGATGAGCATGGGCGGACAGTGACCGGCCGAACTCCACCGCAGTGTCCAGATGGCGGGCGCTTCCGGCTCCAGCCGGGCCAGGCAAGCGGTCGTGACAGGGGTGTCCGTGATCGCCTGAAGGGCTCGATCAAGTCGGGCCAGGATGCTGCTGGGAGGCGAGTCGCTGTCGTACAGGAACGCCCGGAGCATATGCCGTGTCTGCGACATCGCGGCGGCTGCGTGGATGTCATGGCCGAGAACGTCGCCGATGACCGCTGCGCAGGTGTCTTCGGACACCAGGAGAGCGTCGTACCAGTCACCGCCGAGAAGGCTCGGCGTAGGGGCGGGACGGTAGACGGCCGCAGCCTCGAAGGGGTACAGGTCCGGCAGGCGCGGTACCAGCAGTCGCTGGAACTCCTCGGCGCGAAGCCTGAGTTGCCGAAACAGGCGAGCGTCGTCGATGGCCAGACCGGCCGCGCCCGCAAGGGCGACGATCATGGTTTGGTCTCGGACGCTGAAGGGGGATCCGTCGAAGCGATCGGCGACATACAGGTCTCCGTAGATCTCACCACGGATGTGAATCGGCACTCCGAGCAGGGAGTGCATCTCCGGGTGGCCGGGAGGAAAGCCGACCGAGTCCGGGTGCTCCGAGATGTCGTCCACACGCAGCGGCACGGGATCGTGGATCAGATGCCCCAGCAACCCGCGCCCCTCGGGAAAAGAGAGTCCCTGGATGTCCGCGAGTTGCTGCTTGCTCAGGCCGACCGCAATGAACTCGGCCAGGCCGCCGTTTTCCCCTCGGTCCGTGTCCAGTACCCCCATCGCGCCGTACCGCGCGCCGACGAGATCCATGGCGGTCATCACGATCTTGCGCAACACGGCCTGCAGATCCACGTCGCGGCTGAGGGCTGCTTCGAACAAACCGTGCAGCCGCTCCTGCACACGGGCGAGCAGGACGAGTTGGTCCGCGATCTGCTCCAATTGGGCAGCCAGGCCGACCACGGGCGTCGGAGGCTGTTCGCTCTCGTTCTCCGTCACCCGACTCTCACCCTCCTGGCCCCCCGGATGCGGAGGCCGTCGCGCGGTGCGAGCCCACGAGGAAACCCGGGACCGGACGGCGTCAACCCTTTGACAATGCCTGGACGCCTTCCGTGGTCACCGGTTTGCCGGCAATTCCCCAGGCTCCACTTTGCACTTCCCTGAATGTCACGACAACGACGCTCCGGATACGCTCTCCCACTGTCTCCGCAAGGGCGTCGGTAAGTTTGGCGATTGCTCCTTGCTTTTGACGTTCACCATAAACGCCTTCAGTGGCCTTGACTTGGATGAGCGACACCGAAGCCTCCGTTGAGCTGAGACATGAGATGCTCAGTTCAGCTTAGAAGGGCGCCTATGGGGTCACAAATGGATCAAGTGCGCCGGCGCACGGCCATGGCACATGGTCCTGCCCCAGACACAGAGTCCGCCTGCTCGCGCTGATGCTTGATGTTCTCGGAAATCCTGCTGAGGACCGACCGTATAGCAACGGCTTACACATGGAGCCGAGTTTTCGGGCGGGTTCGGCCGGAGCCCACGCGGAAAGGCGCTGTTCAGCAGACAGTTCGCCGTGCGGCTTGCGTCACCCACATCTGAGCTGCTCCTTCGTCAACTCGAGCGGCGCAAGCGGTCTGTCGCTCGCCGCACGATGTCCGCCGCAGGCCGGCAACTGATTCTCAGCCGGCGCTCTTCGTAGCCACGCCCGTGATCAGCGGCCGAACAATCGGGGGCATCCCGCGCCACGACGCCTGCATCAGGTTTTCGAGCTCCAGCCCGCACGTCCGGATCAGCTCATCGTTGGCTCGGTTGCAGTGGCAGCCATCCGCGAACCGACGCCACGGGACCGCGAGGCGGTCTTGCCAAGAGGCGAGTCGCGGGGACCGAGAACGGACGTGCTCGAGGAACAGCAGCCGACCACCGGGGCGCAACACACGCTCGATCTCTCGCACCGCCAGATCGGGTGACTCGACGGTGCACAACACGAGCGTCGAGACGACCGTGTCCACCGTGTCGTCCGCGAACGGCAGCCGCTCCGCCGGCACGTCGAGCACACGCGCCCGACGCCGACTGCGACGCAACCGCCGCGTCAGTCGAGCACGCATCGCGGCCCCGGGTTCGGTGAGGATCAGCTCGTCGAGGTCGCCAGGGTAGTAGCGCAGATTCAGGCCGGTGCCGCTGCCGAGCTCCACCGTGCGCCCCCTCGCACGGCCGAGCAGATCCTGTCGAAGCGCGCCCAGGGTGACCCTCTCGCCCAACCACAGGAGCGGGTCGTACACAACAGCGAACACCCGCGCCCACGGATCCGAGCCCTGTGTCGGTGTCCGCCGTACGGTGCCACTCTCCACAGGCTCGACCGTACGTCGGCGACGTTCGTCCCGCATGTCCAGTTCGTCGCGGGTGGCGGGCAGGACGTACGGATCGGCTTCGCGTGCCTGCTCATGCTCCCCGGCGTGCCGTTGCGAATATCGCTGAAGAGGCTGTTTCGGTGGGCGCCTGCCACGATCCCCGGCAAGTGCCGGTCTGTCGCTCGTTCGCGGCGGCCATCGCCCTTGCAGTGCTGCTGATGCGGCTCACCCGATCGAGCACATGGCCTGAGGGTGGCGGCGCGTCGCCGACGCGATGCGACGGGTCGTCGTGCACCCGCCTCGTGCGAGATACGTCTTCGAGCGGGATCCGGAGCGACCGACACTGCTGTCAACCCAGCAGAGTCGCGACCACCACCAACACCGGCACCGAAAGCACCGTGGACAGCAGAATCGCCTCCCTGGCGAGCGCCTCGCCCACCCCGTACGTGCCGGCGTACGTGTAGAGGTTCTGCGCGGCCGGCAGTGCCGAGGTCACCGTGACGTCGAGCAGTGGCGCTCCGTGCAACCCGAAGACGGTGCTCGCCAGAGCCCAGGCGGCGACCGGCTGGCCCGCCGCCTTCAGGGCCACGGCGAGGAACACAGGGTGGCGGTCCCGGCCGCGGCCGGGCAGGGCGCTGCCGCGCAGGGAGATGCCGAAGGCGAGCAGGACCGCCGGGACCGACATGTTGCCGATGAGGGTGATGGGGTCCATGACCGGACCGGGGACGTGGAGGCCGGTCGCCGAGACCAGGACACCGCTCAGCGAGCCCACCGCGATCGGATTGCGCAACGGCGTCAGGAGGCGCCGCCACCACGGGCCCTTCTCGCCCATGCCGGAGAGGTCGAGGATCGTCAGGGCGATGGGGGTCACCATGACGACCTGGAAGAGCAGCACCGGGGCCACCAGGGACGCGTCGCCCAGGACGTACACGGCGATGGGGATGCCGAGGTTGCCGGAGTTGACGTAACTGGAGCACAGGGCGCCGATGGTGGTGTTGCCCACGCCCCAGTGGCGCACAACACCGACCGCGACGAAGGCGCCTGCCGCCGCGGCCGTGCTCATCGCCGTCACCAGCAGCCGGCTGGAGAAGATCACAGACAGGTCGGCGTGGGCGAGCGTGGTGAACAGCAGGGCGGGGGACGCCACGTGGAAGGCCAGCTTGGTCAGCACCTCCTGGCCGTACTCGCCGAGATGCCCGCCGCGGCCGAGGACATAACCGACGGCGATGACGACCGCGATGACCGCGAATCCGCTCAACACCCCCTGCACGGCGACTCCTTCGCGGACCGGAGGCCGTCGGGTATCCAGGGCGGTGCTGATCCTGAGGATCCATGGTGCATGCAGCCAACCCTCCGGGGAGGGGCGAGCCGGGTCAATGTGATGTTCGTTGCCCCGGCCGGCAGGCTCCGCTCAATGAGTGGTATCCGCCTGCGTGGTCTACCGGACGTAGGCGCCGCGACTCTCTCAGACCACTTCTGACGTGCTCTTTCTTGATCGGCCCGCCCCCAGTGAAGATCCCCCGTCCTGAAGTCGCCGGTCGCTGGTGTGGGTCCTTGATCGCGGCCGTCCCCGAAGCTCCAGAAACTTGTTTTCTGTTCAACTTTATTGTTGAATGTAAAACGACCTGGCCCTGACCGGCCGACGCCCGTAGATGCCCGGGCCTGTCGAAGTCCCAGGTCGATCGCGCAACTCCTATCTCCACAACCTCATTGGGAGTACTGACATGAGTGAAGCCGCCCGCGTCGCGGTCATCTACTACTCGGCCACCGGATCCGTGCGGAAGCTTGCCGAGGCAGTCGCCGAAGGGGCAGCCAAGGATGGCGCCGAGGTCCGGCTGCGCAGGGTTGCCGAGCTGGCGCCGGAAGCAGCCATCAACAGCAACCCGACCTGGGCCCAGAACCACCGTGACTCGCAGCAGATCCCCGAGGCGACCCTCGACGACCTGGAGTGGGCGGACGCAGTGGTCTTCGGCTCGCCGACCCGCTTCGGCCTGCCTGCCGCGCAGCTGAAGCAGTTCCTCGACCTCACCGGTCCCCTGTGGGCCCAGGGCAAGCTGGCGAACAAGGTGTACTCGTCGTTCGCTTCGGCCGCCAACGTGCACGGCGGTCAGGAGAGCACCATCCTGGCGCTGAACAACACCTTCTATCACTGGGGTGGCCTCATCGTCTCGACCGGTTACACCGACCCGCTGCTGTTCCAGGCCGGTGGCAACCCTTACGGCCCCTCGCACGCCTCCAACAACGGTGCCGATCTGCCCGACGAGGCCCGCCTCGAAGCGGCGCGGTACCTGGGGCGCCGGGTCAACCACATCGCCGCGGCCCTCCGGCCGGGCGGCTCGCTCTGATCCGCACACTGCCTCCCCGCGGTCTTCGCCCATGAGGTGGTGAGCTCCGCAGCACAAGCCGACACGACAGGCTCGGGCGTCCTCATCCGCTGGTGGTTCGGCAGTAGGCAGCCGCTACCCCATACGAGGGGTGAGCCCGGTGCAACCATGCGGCGACGCTTGCAGGGACTCTCCAGCCGGTTCATTCCGGAGCGGCCCTCGTGGCACGTATGCAGCACCGAGTCGCAAGAGCTTCCGCTTTTCGGGTCGCGCCCTGACGGGGAGTGACCTGATGATGCGGCGGGCAGATCAGCGAGTTGGTGCGGCCGGCATGCAAGCACCCCCGTCGAGGATCATCGGCGGGGGTGCATGCTCTGCAGGGCGGTGCTGGCCGGGACCGGGTCGAACCGGTCACCTTCCAGGTCGTCGGTGTGCGTTTCACCTGGACGCCAGGAATCACCCACCACGCAGCCGGTGATTCGCCCTTGCAGCCCGACCAGCCTCGTGGCTGGTCAGCGAATGAACCATGCGTCCCAGGCCGATGACCCGGCGCCGATGACGGCCGTGAGCAAACGGCAGGGCTGGTGCTTGACGGTCAGGCGCACTCCTCCGGCACACAACTCGAATTACGGTGCGCTCCTGACCTCGCGAACGTGTTTGGTCCGGCTCATGAAGTCCCTTCCGGGATGTGGGCATGCGGAACCAGAGCCGGATGAGGTGACCGGAGGCAGATCCGCCCGTGCAGCCTGGCCGGGCGAGCATTGCTCGACCAAGTGGCGTGGAGCTCAGAGTCAATGCGCGCTCTCGTAGCGAGCGACGTTCTTCGAAACCTTCTTGAGCAGCGGCTCCAGGCGGTCGACGAGCTGCTGATAGTCGCTCGCCCGGCCGTCCGACCACTGGGCCAGCCCGACTACCATGGCCCGGCCCTGCCCCGTGAAGGACTGCACCATCCCGCTGTCGGCCGGCAGGGTGCGCAGGCCCGATCCGGGCGGTGGGGCTTGCGCGGCCACCTCGTAGTCATCGAAGGCCATGGTCAGCTGGGTCACCAGCTTCACCGTGTCCTGTGGATCCTTCATCGTGAAGACGGCCAGGTTGAACTGGTTGTTTTGCGCGTCCTTGTAGAGCGCGATCTCCTCGCCGACGCAGCCCTTGCTTTCGGCGATCATGGCGGCCAGGTTCGGTCCGACCGAATCGGGCTCGGTGCAGGACTTCATCATGGCCGTACCCAGCTTGGTGAAAGCGCCGGTACTGTCTCCCACTCGAGCCGGGAACGCCTCGGTCAGCGGGATCACCGGCCGCGCTGCGGCAGTGGTCATCGGAGAGACCCCGGGCGCGGGGGCGGAAGCTGTCGACTCAGGTGCGGCAGCTTCGTCGGACGAGGAGCTCGCGGGCCTCAGCAAGAGGAAAGCCGCTGCCGCCGCCAGTACCGCTGACGCGGCAACCCACGGCCACACCCGCTTCCGCGCGGGGGCAGAGGCTTCCTTCAGAGCGGCACCCCGAGCGAAGTCGTCGCTGAGGACCACGTTCCACTTGTCGTCGTCTCGGCGGTCGTGACCCGCGGGCATATTGTCGTTCATCGGCACGATGGAACCGTAATGATCAGCGCGTCCGAGCTGAGTACGGACAGGTCACAGGATGATTACCATCCGGCTGGCCCGGTTTCCCGGCGGCATTTGGCGGTCGTTGTGGGGCGAGCCGAGGCCAGGCGCTCAGCCATCGGCCGCGTCGGCTTGCGTTTGCCGTCCAGCATCAGCCCGCGCACATGCA